>CAWUWQ010000020.1:0-7701 GCA_963926065.1 uncultured Algoriphagus sp. | reverse complement strand
GAAACACTTACTAAGGGCACCTGTTGGAAATAGCTTCCGTTAACTGGCCCCGTCAATCCATTTTTCTTATAAAAATCGGCTAAATACTTTGCAGCTACTTTTTGCTCCTCAGATCCGGTATCTCTACCCCTCATTTCATCTGAAGCTAAATAAGTGAGATACTCAGTAAGATCACTTGCAGTAATGGTGTTGGCGTATTTTACTTGGATGGGATCTTGAGCGAGTGCACTAAATGACAAGCCCAATGCCAATGTCCCTGTTAATAAGAGTCCTTTTTTCATTGATTTTTTTAATTCAAGTTCTAAACTAGATAAAAATTTCACCCTCTAATAAACCGTTTGTAAATTATGCTTGTTAAGGGTGTAAAATTTCGAGAATTGCAAAGGTGAATTCTTAACAGATCACTTACCTTTGCCACTTGAAAAACGAGTAAGGTTTTAACCCAAATACTTCATTATTTCTTAAGTTCTTTATGCAGATCAATCTTTCTAATGCTGTCAAATTTGAGAGCAGACACAATGGCCCGACGGAAGCGGAAATCGCAGCGATGTTGGATAAAATCGGAGCCTCATCATTGGACGAATTAATCAACCAAACTGTTCCAAAGTCAATCCAGCTGGAGAGGCCAATGAATCTCCCCGCTGCAAAGTTGGAATCGGAGTTTCTAAAGGAATTCAAAGTTTTGGCTTCCAAAAACAAAGTTTTCAAATCATTTATTGGTTTAGGCTATTACGATACCCTTGTACCTGGAGTGGTTTTGAGAAACGTATTGGAAAACCCAGGATGGTATACCGCATACACTCCTTATCAGGCAGAAATTGCCCAGGGTAGATTAGAGGCTCTAATCAATTTTCAAACCGTAGTGATGGAACTCACTGGAATGGAGCTAGCTAATGCATCACTCTTGGACGAGGGAACTGCTGCAGCGGAGGCGATGACGATGTTGTATTCAGTAAAGCCTAAAGAAAAGAAAAATGCGGTTAAGTTTTTCATAGACGAAAAAGTATTCCCACAAACCAAGGCAGTATTAGTAGCGCGAGCTGAACCGATCGGTATTGAATTGGTTTACGGATCAATAGATTCGCTTGACCTTACAGATAAAGATTTATTTGGAGTACTTTTCCAATATCCTAATTCGGATGGAGAGGTAAGAGATTATTCTGCTATTGTGGCTGCCGCAAAAGAAAATCAAGTCACGACAGCATTTGCAGCTGACTTACTTTCTTTGACTCTACTGACCCCTCCAGGTGAAATGGGAGCTGACGTCGTAGTTGGTTCCGCACAGCGATTTGGAGTACCAATGGGATATGGTGGGCCACACTCTGCTTTCTTTGCTACCAAAGAAGCTTATAAAAGACAAATTCCAGGAAGAATCATTGGAGTTTCAATAGACCGAGCTGGCAACAAAGCTTACAGAATGGCTTTGCAAACTCGAGAGCAACATATCAAACGCGAAAAAGCAACATCGAACATTTGTACCGCCCAAGTGCTATTGGCAGTGATGTCAAGTTTCTATGCTGTATATCACGGCCCTAAAGGCTTGAAAAATATTGCTTTAAGAACTCACGGCTTAGCAAAGTTGACAGCCAAAGCATTGAAAGAGTTAGGTTATAATGTTTCTTCTCAGACTTATTTTGATACGTTGAAAGTCGCTATTGAAGCAAAGACTTTAAATACGATTAAATCTATTGCAGAAGATCTGGAGATGAATTTCAGATACGATTACGATACAGTATTCATAACATTTGATGAAGCAAAGACTATTGATGACGTAGTTAATATTGTGGAGGTCTTTGCGAAAGTAAAAGGAACTACAAGCCCTGACATTTCCAGTCTAGCCCAAGATTTGACTTTAGATCTTCCGGATTCTTTGATGCGGAAATCTGAATATTTAACGCATCCGATATTCAATAACTACCATAGTGAGCATGAAATGCTTCGCTATATCAAACGCTTGGAAGCAAAAGATCTTTCCTTGGTACACTCGATGATCGCATTGGGATCTTGTACCATGAAATTGAATGCAACTGCTGAAATGATTCCTGTCACTTGGCCTGAGTTTGGTCAAATGCACCCATTTGCGCCAATCGATCAGACAGCTGGATATCAAGAGCTTTTTGCTAACCTTAGAAACTGGTTGAACGAAATTACCGGATTTGCAGACACTTCACTGCAACCAAATTCTGGTGCGCAAGGAGAATTTGCAGGTCTTATGGTGATACGTCAATACCATTTAAGTAGAGGTGATGCTCATCGAAATATAGCTTTGATTCCTACTTCGGCTCATGGTACTAATCCTGCTTCAGCGGTAATGGCTGGAATGAAGGTTGTACTTGTGAAGTGCGATGAAAAAGGAAATATTGATTTGGCAGATATTAAAGAAAAAGCTGCTACTCATGCAAATGAGTTGGCCGCATTGATGGTTACTTATCCTTCAACTCACGGAGTATTTGAAGAAGCTATTCAGGAAATCTGTGCTACAATCCATCAGTATGGTGGACAAGTTTACATGGATGGAGCTAATATGAATGCTCAGGTAGGGCTAACAAGTCCTGGAAGGATTGGTGCTGATGTTTGCCATCTTAATCTACATAAAACCTTCTGTATCCCTCACGGTGGTGGAGGACCTGGTATGGGGCCAATCTGTGTAGTTGCTCATCTTGCTCCATTCTTGCCGGGGAATCCATTGGTGAAGACTGGTGGAGAAGATCCTGTAGCTTCAATTTCTTCAGCTCCTTATGGAAGTGCTAGCATTCTTCCGATTTCTTACGCCTACATCGCAATGATGGGTGGAGAGGGACTGACCAATGCGACTAAAATGGCTATCCTGAATGCGAACTATATCAAGGAAAGACTCAAAGGTAATTTTGAAATCCTATACACAGGCACTAAAGGGCGAGCAGCTCACGAGATGATCGTGGACTGTAGAGAGTTCAAAGAGGTAGGAGTGGAAGTTGAAGACATCGCGAAGCGATTGATGGATTATGGTTATCATGCCCCAACGGTTTCTTTCCCTGTTGCTGGAACCTTGATGATAGAGCCTACTGAGTCAGAGACAAAATCTGAATTAGATAAATTCTGTGATGCGCTTCTTTCTATTCGAGAGGAAATAAGAGAAATCGAAAATGGTCAGGCTGATCGAGAAAATAACGTCTTGAAAAATTCACCGCACACTGCAACAATGGTATTGACAGGTGAGTGGAATCTTCCTTATTCGAGAGAAAAAGCTGTCTTCCCTTCTGAAAATGTGAAAGCCAATAAATTCTGGCCAAGTGTTAGAAGAATTGACTCAGCTTATGGAGATCGAAACTTGATCTGTAGCTGTATTCCGGTTGAAGAGTATGCAAGTACTGAAGCCGAAATTGCATAAGCCATAGCTTAGTAAAAATGAAAGCCTCGAATTACTTCGAGGCTTTTTTTATGTTTTTTGAGAAATTTAAACGTTGACGTGTCTTTCTGCATGGTAAGAGGATCGTACCAAAGGGCCAGATTCCACATACTTTAACCCCTTAGCTAATCCAATTTCCCGATACTCATCGAATTGATCAGGATGAATAAATTCGGCTACTTCAATATGCATCTTAGTTGGTTGAAGGTATTGTCCCAGCGTTAGGATGTCGCAACCATTTGCGACCAAATCATCCATTGCTTCTAAGACCTCATCTTTCTTTTCTCCAAGACCAAGCATGATACCGGTTTTGGTACGTTTGCCAAATTCTTTGGTGAGTTTGATCTGCTCTAAGGAGCGGTCATATCTGGCCTGTGGGCGAACTCTTCGATAAAGGCTTCCAACAGTCTCCATGTTGTGTGAAACTACTTCCTGTCCTCCATCAATCATTCGATAGAGAGCATCCCAATTTGCTTTGACATCAGGGATCAGCGTTTCGATAGTAGTAGAAGGAGAAAGTTCTTTGGTTTGAATAACGGTTTGATACCAGATTTCTGCTCCTCGATCTTTCAATTCATCGCGATTTACGGAAGTAATGACGGCATGTTTTACCCCCATCAGTTTGATTGCTTCAGCTACTCTTCTTGGTTCATCCACATCATACTCTGGTGGCCTACCTGTAGCTACGGCACAAAAAGAACAAGAGCGTGTGCAGACATTTCCTAAAATCATAAATGTAGCCGTACCAGCTCCCCAGCATTCTCCCATATTGGGACAATTGCCACTTTCGCAAATGGTGTGAAGCTTATGTTCATCGACTAATTTTCTGACTTTGGCATATTCTTTTCCAACAGGCAACTTGACACGAAGCCAATTCGGTTTTTTTCTTCTAGTTGCTTCTTCAGAGATTACTGGTAATTCGATCATGAAATTGTGATTTAATATAAAGGTAAGGCGAACGCTTTTACAGCTAATTCTTACTGCCTAAACCCATAGAAAAAGGTGAAATACACAGACTGAAAAATTTGTCTGTTTTCAGCTGTGGGAATCAAGGGGATTTCTTTAGTGAAACCTTCAAGCATGTAGCCAAGTTCCAATCCTGTCACATTTGATCTGAAAACCCCAAACTCAAATGACAAAGCAGCTTTTAGATTTGCCCCAAATGCAAATTCGGATTCTCCTAAGCCTTCAAACAATCTACCCGTTCCTAAGATATTGAATCTGCTTTGGTGGATTTCAGGATCGTATTGCTCTCTGACGGTTTCTACTCTGTTAACTGCGTACTCGATGTAATATGGGGCAATCAAACCGAAGGTTGGACCAAATGCAGCCAAGGCTGATACTTGAACACCTTGATTTGGAGCTTTTTTGAAGAGAATTATTTCTCGACCGTACTGTGGACGAATAGAATAGAGGTAATTCGATTTCCCGAAAATGTAACTATTGCCAAGAACTGTATTGTATCGAGTCTCTTTTGGGCTTTTTACATTGGAAAGCTCCACGGCCCAAAAGCTGAATTGCGTATCGTCTATTCGTGTACCTGCTTTGAAAACAAGACCTCCAATCAATCCTCCATTGGTGTTTTTATTAACTCCAAAGAGATACTCTTTGTCATAATCATAATTCCCTGCATCTTCACGCTGCGCCCACGAGTAGGAGCTAAGGGAAAGAAAAAGGAGCACTAGTGTGAATTTCAGCTTGTTCATTCAAAAGGTCGAAAATATTGCCCTATTTTTGGGTTCAAGTATCTTAACTGAATTTTAAAAGTAAGAGTTTATGATGACTATAAAAAGTTCGTATTTAGGCAATCTAAGGACAGAATCTACTCATGTGCAATCCAATACTAATTTATTGACTGATGCACCCACAGATAATAATGGTAAAGGAGAGGCTTTTTCGCCTACAGACTTGGTTGCTAGCGCATTAGGCAGTTGTATGGTCACAATCATGGGGATTATAGCAGCTAGAGATGGATTTGACCTAGAGGGATTGACTTGGGAAGTGACTAAGATTATGCAATCTCTCCCGCGAAAAATTGAAGAAATAAAAATTGATTTTATTTGGGAGAACCCTTCAAATGATCCTGCTTTGATTCAAAAACTGAAGAATGCTGCAAGGACTTGTCCTGTGGCATTAAGTTTGGACCCTTCGATAAAGCAAACATTGAATTTCAATTTTTAAATCTCAGCTTGCTGCTAGGATATTACAAACCCAATAAACCCAAATCTTATGAGTTTTCTTTTTGAGAGTTTTAAAGAATGGAAAATCTATTGCGAGGAGAATCATGTTTCCTTGCCCGAATCTGTGATTAATTATGAGATCGATCAAAAGAATGGGGTAAAGGACAAAATCCGTTCTGGACTCCTCAATGCTTATCACGTCATGTGTGACGCAGTCAAAACAGGTCTTGAAGAAGAGATGACTTCGCGGTCAGGAATGATAAACAATGGTGCGAAAAAAGTTTATAATTATCCTCTTGCGGTTCTTTCCCCGGAATTTCAAAAATTAATCTCGAGAGCCTTGGCCGCAAAGGAAGTTAATTCTTGTATGGGAAGGGTAGTGGCAGCACCTACTGCCGGTGCAAGCGGAATCTTGCCAGGAACACTGGTGACCCTTCAAGAGATTCACGGCTTATCTGACGAGGAAATTGTAGATGGATTACTAGTAGGTGCAGGAATAGCTCTGATTATTGAAGAGAAGGCAAGTCTGGCTGGGGCAGTTGGAGGATGCCAGGCAGAAACTGGCTCTGCAGCAGCTATGGCTGCTGGTGCAATAGTTTATTGCCTTGGCGGTACAATTGATCAAATTTTTAATGGAGTGGCTATTACTATTCAATGCATGCTCGGCTTAGTTTGCGATCCAGTGGCGGGATTGGTAGAAGTGCCTTGCGTAGTAAGAAATGCAAGTGCCGCTGCTATTGCTTTTAGCTCATCTCAAATCGCGCTCGCAAGTGTTTCTGCTGTGATTCCAGTCGATGAGTGTATTGAAGCGATGGGTGAAATAGGTGCCTCTATGGAGAGTCGATATAAAGAAACTGCTATGGGCGGACTTGCTGCAACGTTGACTGGTCAGGAAATTTCCAATCGAGTTTTAATAAAAGACATTGAGATTCTACCTGACGAAGATTCAGGGGAATAAGTTTTCGAAAAATGGGATTTGCAAAATAGTTTCGATACTTAGACTTAAGACGATTGCCCAAAAAATAGCACTTAAAAGCATTAAACCAAGAATTCTTCTTTTCTTCACACCGAAAGAAACCATGATTAAGGTACCACCAATTGGTGTAAGGAAAAGAGGAGTGAAAAAGGCAATTCCTATTTCTCCGTATTTTCTCCAAATGGCAACTACACGTCGATTTTTGTGAGAAAATTTCGGTTTTGGCTTTGCCATTTTTGATTCCCAATAAGTTTTGACTTTCTGGCCAGCTAGTGCAAAAATGGTTACACTTGTCATCATGCCGGATATGGTGACAAGACACGTGGTAATCAGATTAAATCCTGCAACGGGGCCTAGGGTTGGTCCGGCTATAAACTTGAACCCACATAGGAAATAGATCCCTAATAACTCCAGGGCCTTTTCCATTACAATAAGAAAAACAAATATGCCCCATAACTTAGGAGTAAAAGAGATCCTTCTATTTTGGACACTCTCATTTTGGTCTTCATAAGGGGGAATAAAAATAGAGTGATGCCAAGCATCCAAAGGAAATCAGAATTTATAAACTCGACAGATACTCCGATTGGTTTAATAATAGCGGTCAAACCAATAATTGAAAGAATATTCATGATGTTGCTTCCTAGAATATTTCCTAAGGCAAGATCAGTCCGCTTGGAAAGGGCAGCGATTATAGAAGTTATCAATTCAGGAAGACTAGTTCCGATTGCAATAATGGTAACCCCAATTACCCGTTCAGAAACGCCAAATTCTCTAGATATAAATACTGCATTTTCTACTAGAAGTTCTGAGCCGATATATAGGCCGATGATACCCCCTACGAAATAAATAATTGATTTAAACCAACTCAGGTTTTTGGCAAGCTCTAGCTCTTCTACTACTTCTGGGTCATCATTGGTACTTGTCTTGAACAGATAAACATTGAATCCAATGAATAGCGCAAATAATACTATGCCTTCGAGTGTTGAAATCACTTCATTGTAACTCAGTACAAAGAATAAAAAAGAGACTAGAAGGGTGATTAAATACTCAAATTTTAGGTGATTAGACTTAATAAGAATTGGGTAAAATAAGCCTGAAATACCAAGAACTAAGGCGATGTTAGCAATATTAGAACCAATCACATTTCCAATGGAGAT
>CAWUWQ010000019.1:0-7061 GCA_963926065.1 uncultured Algoriphagus sp. | reverse complement strand
TGACCTGGTATTGGATCAAATCCATAACCCCAATCAATTCCCAAGAGTCCAAACGCTGGCATAAATATTCTTGCGCCCATACCTGCTGATTTTTTCAAGTCATAAGGGTTGAAATCTTTGTAAGATCCCCAGTTATTTCCTGCCTCTGCAAAAGCTAGCACAAAGATGGTAGCTGATGGATTTGGAGAAACTAGATATCTAACTTCCATCACATATTTGTTATAGACTACCCCTCCATAAGGATCAGGATTAGCAGTACCTCTTGTATCTCTACCAGGAGTGATGGATTGATTCTCATAGCCTCTCAGACCGATGATTTCCTGACCCAAAGCAAAATTGTTGAAGGTCATTCCATCTCCACCCATTACAAATCGCTCCAATGGAATGATTCCAATCTTAGTGCCATACGAACCTAAGAAGCCCATATGAGCTCTTGCACTAGCGACTAATTTCGTAGAACCAAATAATGGTGTATAAATGGAGGCATCAAACATCCACTTATGATACTCTAACCACTTGTACTTCTCCTGGTCAGGGGACTCACGATCGATATTATTATTCAATGCAGAATAAGGCGGGGTCGCCGAGATCGCCAACATTATGTTAGACCCGAATCTTGGATAGATTGGATTATCAATGTTATTACGAGCGATTGTAGTATTTAAGGTAATACTATTTGATGTGCCAGTTGGGTAGCTCAAACCGAATGAAGTGCCGAATTGGTCAAACTCATAGATTTGGAACTGCAAGGAATTACTGACAGTAAAGTAATCATCCGGCCAAGTCACACGCTTTGCAAGTCCAAGAGTAACTCCGGTGATCTTGAAGAATCCTAGTTCATTTCCAAAATTTGCTTGGTTAAAGAAATCAACTTGACGCTGCACAGAGTGATTAAAGGCAAAGCTCAAAGCATTTGGTTTTTTTCCTCCAAACCAAGGTTCTGTCAAGGACAAAGAATAGTTTTGGAAGGTTCGTCCATTTGCTTGTACTCGTAGGGATAGCTTCTGGCCATCACCTACAGGAAGTGGATCCCACTTATCGAAATCTCCAATATTTTTTATGGAGAAATTATTGAAAGAAAGTCCTACCGTTCCTACGAAACCGTAAAATCCTCCCCATCCACCAGATAACTCAATCTGATCATTTGGTCGCTCCTCTAATTCGAACGTAATGTCAACTGTAGCTGCTTCGAAGTTTGGTCTGAGATCTGGGTTTATTTTTTCAGGGTCAAAGTAACCAAGAGTCGAAAGCTCACGAATAGTACGTACCAGCAATGCCCGGTTAAATTTCTGACCTGGTAGAATTCGAATTTCCCTCATCACTACGTGATCGGAAGTTCGTTCGTTTCCTTTAATATTTACACTATTTACTGTAACCTGTGGACCTTCAAAAATCCGCATCTCCAAATCAATCGAGTCTCCTGCCACATTGATTTCTACTGGGTCAATACTAAAGAACAAATAGCCGTTGTCTTGGTAGAGGGAGCTGACGTCATCTCCTTTTGCAGGATCGTAATTTAGACGTTTATCCAGTTTTTCTTTATCATATACATCACCCCTTTGAATTCCTAGTTTTGCTAACAATACGGCATCTGGATGAATGTAATTTCCATTGAAGGAGATATTTCGATAGTAATACTTTCTACCTTCTTCAAGTGCAATATCAATGTTGATCTTGTCCTCTCCGTAGTCATAAATGGAATCTGCTACGATTTTGGCATCGCGGAAACCTTTGCTTTGGTAGAAGTTAATCACACTCTCCTTGTCATTTCTGTACTCTTTCGGGATGTACTTCGACCCGCTGAAAAAATTAAGCTTGAAATTCTTATTGAGGAAATTTTTCGCATCCTCTGACGAAGCACTGTCAGTATAAAACAGGGTGTTCTTTACATCCTTGGGCGTAGCAGTTTCTAGTCGGGTATACGCATCTTTAAATATGCTAACTCGGGCATGCTCTTTGGTTTTCTTTAGTTTGCCCTTGAGCTTAGCGTCAGTTATTTCTTCATTTCCGTAGAAATCAATTTCATTGATCCGCACTTTTGAGTTTTGAATTACATCAAAGCGAAGCTTTACTGAGTTTGGAAGTGTGGTATCTCGCTCTTGAATGATTTTTACCTCAGCATTGAGATATCCTTTATCCAAATAGTATTTTTCAATATTTCGTTTGGCGTTATTCAATACATCATCACGTACTACTCGACCTCTGATATTGACTTTATCTTTCAATTCACCTTCTTGGGTTTTACTCATTCCTGAAAACTCAACTCGAGAGAATCTAGGGCGCTCAGTAAGATCTAAAAGCAAATAAATGTCATCACCATCAATTTTGGTAACTAAGATTTTTACGTCACCAATGATTCCTTGTCCCCAAAGCTTTTTAAGTGCAGAGGAAATAGCATCTCCAGGTACTTCAATCTGATCATCGACTTTTAATCCGGAAAGCGAAATAATTGCGATTTCATCAAGCGTGGACAAGCCTACAGCTTTGATCTCAGCGATCCGGTAAGTTTCGGGCTTAGCATAGTTAAGCTCCAAAATATCTATTGGTTTGCTAGAAGCGTAGCGACTCTGGCCCAAACGGATCTGTGCCATTGAGCTGCCCGCCCAAACAATACAAAATAAAATAAGTAGAATTCTTTTCATCAAAACTTAAGATTTAACTTGCTCACCTGTCAATCCGAATCTCCGCTCCCTTGATTGGTAGTCGGTGATGGCTTCATGGAGGTGCTCTTTTCTAAAATCTGGCCACAATACAGGAGTAAAATACATCTCTGTGTAGGCCAGCTGCCAAAGGAGGAAATTACTCAATCTAAACTCGCCACTAGTTCTGATCATGAGTTCAGGATCAGGAATTCCGGCAGTGTCCAGATGATCAGCTACTACTTGTTGGGTGATATCCTCTGGGTTTAATTTTCCTTCTGAGACTTTTTGAGCAATGCGTTTGGTCGCTTGTGTGAGTTCCCATTGTCCACTGTAGCTAAGTGCCAATACGACTTTCAATCCATTGTTAGCAGAAGTCGTTTCTTGGGCTTCCATCAATTTGGAATAGGCCGGAGTAGGTAGACTGTTGATGTCACCAATGGATTTAAGGCGGATATTATTTTTCATCATCATTGGAACCTCATCAGTAATGGTTTTCACCAACAATTCCATGAGACCATTGATTTCATCCTTTGGCCTAGACCAATTTTCTGTAGAGAATGAAAATAAGGTGAGGTACTCAACTCCCAGATCTTCAGCTCCCTCTATTGCATCTTTCACTGCCTGAATTGCATGTCGGTGTCCAAAAATCCTCATGGCACCTTTTTTCTTGGCCCAGCGGCCATTGCCATCCATGATAATTGCAATATGTCGGGGTATTCTGTTTCGGTCTTGTATATCCTTCATTCCTTCGTTTCCGAATGCATAATTTTTTTGGAGGTACAAAAATGCCTATTCTTTTTCAATTATCTAACTTAGAGTAGATAATATTAATAAGCGTAGCACTTGTCTGAAGCAAATGTATAACTGATTGTTACACCTAGAAAGTAATACCAATCTTTGTCGTAAGGATTACCAAAGTTGATTCCATATGGTTCATTTGGATTAGCAGGATCTCCGAATTTAGGAATTGAGGGCTCTGTGCTATCTATCTTATCCAGATAATCTGTGAATGTAGGTCTAAATCCTAATTCTGCAGCCAAAGTCAAACGATCATCGAGGCGATATTTAACCCCACCTCCGAAAGGAATAACCACCGAACTCAAGTCATATTGAGAAGAGGAATTAAACGCGTAGGTGTTTCCTTTCATAATGAACAAGCTATATCCAATTCCAAAGAAGGCATAAGGGGAGAATCTGAATTCAGAACCATTTCTCAAAAAATCAAGAAAATTAAATTCCATAACTGCAGATCCTTCTATCACTCCTCCTCTGAATCGAGCATCTCTGATTCGGGCCAATTCATCTATTGGTTTTATGCTGTCAGCTGCCTGAATAATGGCCATATTTATGCCAACTCGAAGCGTCCAAACATTGTCAAAATTTCTCTTGCCAAACAACGTGACTTGGGGTCCTAACTGGCCCGGGTCAATTTTCCGAATGATATCACCGGAATAAGCCGCGAAGCCTCCTCCTCCTCCTAGTTCATACTTTTGAGCAAAAGATCCCTGGTTCACCCCTATAAATAGAAAGCTGAAAAGCAGTAAGTATTTGGAAATCTGAAAATTGACCTTTTTCAAGACGATGCAAGTTATGAAGTACCAAACGTTTAAAAAACGCATTTTGGTATTTGGGGGGTTAATAATTGTTAAGCTAAAATTGAGATTATTTTTTGGAAACTGAAATTCAATTCCTCATATCAAAGCCCCAATTTAGCTTTTCTCTAAGTGTATCAAAGAAGTGGTAATTTGGAAGCTTGATCAGTTTAGCTTCGAAATTCTCTTTTTTAACCAGTAATTTGACCTCTGAGGAAATGGAAGTAGATCGAGAATCCAGTGAGATTAGAAACTTTTCGGAGCGACCTTCTATGGTAAAACTTATTTCACTTTCATCTGAAACTATGATCGGCCTTACATTTAAGTTGTGGGGACTAACAGGAGTAATCACAAAGTTTTTTGCCTCTGGTGAGATCAAGGGGCCTCCACAGCTTAAAGAATATCCTGTAGAACCGGTTGGGGTGGCTATAATTAGTCCATCTGCCCAATAGCTATTTAGGTATTTCCCGTTAATATAGGTGTGTACTGTGATCATCGAAGAGGTATCTCTTTTGTGAATTGTAAATTCATTCAAGGCAAAGCTATGCCTGCCAAAGAGTGATTTACTAGAATCTAGACTGATTAAAGTTCGAGATTCCAATTGAAAATTTCCCTCGGCAAGAAAATTGATGGCTTCCTCAATAGTATCAGTAGCTACAGTGGCTAAAAAACCTAATCTACCCGTATTTAAACCAAGAATTGGAATTTCCAGACTGCCCACTTGGCAGACAGTATCCAATAAAGTGCCGTCTCCACCAATGGATATCATTAAATCCATTTGAGACATTTCTGCTTTATTTTCCAAAACCCTAAATTTTGATTTTAGATCTGGAAAAGCTGAAAGCTGTTTTTCAAATTGTTTTGTAACAAAGGTTTCAAATTTGAATTTTGCTAGGACGGAGAAGAGAGATGTTACTTTTAAAAAATACTCAGTTTTCAAAGCCAAGCCATGTAGGGCGACTTTCATACTTCAAATATCTAAAAATCTGAGCAGGTTGCCAATTCGGTCTTCTTCAGTGCTTACCTCAGCCTCCTCTTGATATTGATCCAAAACTTTATACCCAAATCGCTCTAAGGTTGCTTTGATGTATCGTAACTCTGGTTTGTTAGTTTTTAAGGTAACTTTGATTTTTGACTGATCTAGTGGGTCAGTTGAGATAAATGAACTGAGGATTTTAGTATTCTCACTTTCGATTATTCTCGAGATTTCAGCCAGACTATATTCATTCATATTCATAGAGAGAATTAATACGCTCCCTTGCGACTGGATAGATAGACTGTCTGCAAATGCAGAAATTGAATCTTCAACCGTCACTACACCTAAGTATTTTGAATTTCTATCTAAGACAGCTACTACATTCGAATGATATTCTGAGCTTACTCGCAAGACCTCGTAGATATGTTGATCACCAAAAACCCAACAGGCAGCTTTGTCAAGAACCAAATCCGAGATAGGTATATCAAGTGTATTCAAATCAAAAATCAAATCACCGTTGACCAAGCCCATAAATTTGCCAGAATCCACCACAGGAAGCACATTCGTTCGAATCCCCTCCATCCAAGAAAGTGCCTTCCCAGTTTTGTCACTGAGTTTCAATGGTGGAATAAGGTTATTGATGAATTCGTTGGCCTGCATAGTAAGAAAGATAGGGAATGATTTTAAAATTCAAAACGTAAAAATGCCAAATCTTGTTCGTTTGGGACTAATTCAATAACGAATTTAGATCCAAATCTGATTATAGATAATCCCAAGAATAATGCCACCAGCGATGATCGCAGGAGAAGAAATCTTAGTAAACTGCAAGAGTATGTAGGTCCCTAGTATGAAAAAGATATTAATCCCATTAGCCTCCAAGGGCTGAAAAAGTAAATAGGCTGCAGAGATCAGCATCCCACAAGAAACTGCATTTATCCCCTCCAATGCGGCTCTTACAGGGCGATATTTTTTTAATTGGTCCCAAAAGCGAATGACAAAAAATATCAGAAAGATTCCGGGGAGAAAAATGCCTGCAGCAGCGATAAATCCTCCCATAAAAAAACCTACTATGCCATATTCACGCATGGACAGGGCACCCACAAATGATGAAATCGAGAAGGTCGGCCCTGGAATTCCCTGTGAAATAGCATAGCCAGTCAGGAATTCTTCAGAGCTTAAAAAATGTTTGAAATCCACAAACTCCGTGTAGAGATAGGGCACCAAGACTTGACCGCCACCAAAGATCAAGCTTCCGTTTCGATAGAAGTTTTCGAATAGAATAATTGACTGGGATTTGGTAAGCCCTCCAAGGATCGCAGCAAGGGCTAAGGTTCCTGCCCATAAGTAAAAATTTGCCCATTGAATTTTGAGAGGGGTATCTTTTTCAAGCTTCGGCTGCTTTTTGTACTTAATCGAAGTGCTCAGTCCTCCGCCGAGCAAAAGCAAAGGAAATATATAAGGAGAGCTATAAAAGAATGAAATGAAGGTAGAGATGAGGACCAATACCATTGCCTCCGTGGTTTGGATCATTTTTCCGATCGTCTTTTGCGCTGCGAAAATAATAAACCCGATGGCCATGGGCTGTATGAATCGAGCGAAATTTAACGCACCTGGGGTATTTTCCTCTAAAAAAATAATAAGGATTGCTGCCAAAATCATAATCAGTGTAGCAGGTAAAATCCATACTACCAGTGCCAGGTAGGCTAAATTGGGACCTCCTACACGATATCCAATGGCAGAAATCAATTGAGTAGAGGAGGGGCCGGGAAGCATATTGCAAAGTGCATTCAACTCCCAAAGCTCCTCCTCCGAAATATATGCTCGCTGTTTGACCATTCGCTCCAAAAGCAT
>CAWUWQ010000018.1:0-13966 GCA_963926065.1 uncultured Algoriphagus sp. | reverse complement strand
AACTCCTTGCTGGCTTGGGTTTTCTATCGGTTTATTTGGACTGCTACTTCCTAATCCAAAAGTGGGTTGGGAAGTAATTAAATATCTCCAGTCACCGACTAAAATCCAATCGTCCTCATTCAAGAAAATAGTGCTTCTAGAACTGAATATCCATTGTTTTTTGGTGGTGTAAAGGAAGTTCCCTACAAGATTTGAAAGGTGAGTTGTCTCGGGGGTACCCATTCGCCAAGTAGCAGATGGAGCAATTCCAAAAAGCCAGCCATTGGCAGGATTGGAGCCAATAGCGGGAAGTGGTACAATCTTAAACTGATTAAACTTATTAGATCGATAGGTGATTGAGTCTTGAGATGTTGCCGAAAATACAATCAGAAAAAGGCTAACTAGCAGTACGTTTCTTTTCATTAAGATGATATGTTATTTGTAACTTGAATTTTTGTCATATCCCATTTGTTTCGTTAAATGGTTCGAAAGCTTAACCCTTTGAGTTTGGCGGTTACGTTATTTTTATGGGCTGAAAAGAACCAATCGAAAACTAATGCTAATTCCATCTTCGGGTTAGCTGGTGTTCTTAGATTTATAAGGAACATTTAAAATCCATAAGCTATTTACATTTTTTTTTCAGAAATCAAATTGCAATAAAACAGAAATATTGATTTAGGTTTTAACGACTAGCGGAAGCTCCTTTTTGTTGTGGTAGTGTAAATACTAATCCACCTTCAAAACCAAACTCAATGAAGTCCATTTTAGACCTAAGGAAATTAGCTGCCAATACTTGGCAGGAAAGTTCTTTTATCCAAAAGGTCACTTTCGAAAGTGAGAATTCCCGGTATATTTAGTTTTTCTCGAAGGTAGATAGTCAATTTGACCATTTCTATTTTTCTGGAATAGATCCTTGGTTATAAAACTCTTGTTCTGCAGGAATTAGATTTGCTACATTTAACTTTCCTGATGTAATTTCCAGATTGATTCTATTTGAGTTTGAAGTGCAATTATTAGAAGTATTGAAAGAAATAATATGTTCTTTATCATATTTAGTTATAGTTGAATTTTGGCTCTAGGTGGAATATAGTGGGTAGTCGAATTTGAGTTTACCCGCAATGAAGTAAATCATATTGATAAAGTTGTTGATATTTCGGTAACCACGGGCTCTTTTCTTTGCGAGTTGGATTTTTGAATTTATTCCTTCCAGAATGCCATTGTTGAGGTTGGTTTCCGAATAGTTTATTATTCCAAACCAGTGCGCTTTTAAGGTTTTAGCAGCCTGGATAAATGGGAATATCTTGGACTCTTCCGCCAAATCACACCATTAGGCTAAGTAAGCGCCTGCCTCTTCTTTTGTCTTGAATGACCAAAACGCAGCAAACAGCTCTTTGAGTCGATATGCGTTGGCTATACTTGGCATTAATTCCAGGATGTTGTACTTGGCTTCTCTTGCCTGCTCACTAAGGTTTTTGTTGTTCTTCAGGAACGTATATTTGTATCCTTTAAGCATGTCAAACTCCTTGCGTTCGAGTTTTCTAACCTTGTCCATAGCCTCATTGATTAGTTTGACTACATGGAATTTATCGAATGTGATGGAGGCATCCTTAAAGTTGTGAAGGATACCGGAGATAAAGGCCGGAGACATGTCGATGCAGGTCTGCTTGATTTGCTTTTGCTCACACCCTTTTTCCTGTAAGTGTCTAGCGATCTTGTCAATGGTGTCTGCCCCTTTGCCAGGAACCGCATAAACCACCCTTCGTTGCTCCATGTCAACGGCTACGGTCACATAAGAGTGTCCTTTCTTGGATGAGGTCTCATCGATACCCAATACCGTTACCTCAGCCTGCTCATCTGCCTGATGGGCCTTCTCAACCCAATAGGAAAACATATTCCAAAGCCGTTGTGGATACACATCCATGATGTCAGCTGCCTTGGTGACTGGCATTTCAGACTCGATCAGTAGCATGCTGAAGGCTTCAAACAATAACGTAAAACCACTCCCAGGACGAGCCCAAGGGACTTTTACGGTCTCAGTTTTACCCTCTTGAGTTTGAACTCTGGGAACTCGGGCATGTAAAAAACATTTATGTTGAAAGAAATTAAGATGTTGCCAAGTCCGTTCTACGGTGTCATGGGTTTTGCCTCCGGGAAATTTAAATCCCTTTTCAAAGTCGAGGTAGATGTCTAGCTGACCTTGAAGGCCATCTGTAGTAGGCTTTACCATATCAATTTTGGAAACATACCAAGGCTTGGCTAAACCCAACGCCATTTCGAAAATCTGAGTGCTATTCATAACACCAAAAATAAAATATCGTGATTTTAGTTTAACTATTGCCCACTAAAAATCATATAGAGCCTGAATTTTTTTAAATAGAAAGGAATAGCCGATCAACAATCCGAGGTTAAAATATTTTGCTTCAGTTATTTTGGACGCACCAGTTAATGGGTTGTTGACTTCCACATCATTAAATCTATTATCTTGGATCTGTTTATCTGTACTTCCAAGGCTATAAACCTAGCCCAAGGTTGAGCTGTTGTTCTTGATTGATAACATAATGCCAATCGATAGGTGATATATCTCATTGGCTAAATTCTGTGGTAAGTTGCCTTTCTCCTAAAAACAAAATATGATTATATTCCTCATAAATTGACAAATGAATTAATTCAGGACTGGTTATTTTAAAAATTTTTTTAGGATTTCACGTCTTACTATTACAATTAAAAACCAAGAGACCCATCCTGCAGCTACTCCGATTACGGCTCCCAAAAGAATATCAAAAGGATAGTGTACACCTAGATAAATCCGTGTGTATGAAATAATAAATGCCCAAAGAAAGAGCCATTTTAAATAGGGTAGCTTATCTCTAAGTTTAAGGTTTAAAAAAGTTGCAATAGCAAAGGTATTTGCAGCATGAGAGGAGACGAATCCAAATAAGCCTCCGCATCTACCATAATTATGTATGACTCCTTCCAGACGTTCTTCATGACAAGGTCTTAGGCGCTCAAAAAATGGCTTCATCAAACCAGAAGTAACCTGATCAGAGATCAAAATAGTAAGGGCCGCACCACCTAACACCCACCAAATCCCTTTGTGATCTGCCCGGTAAATAAAATAAATTAGAATACCATAAAAAGGAATCCAAGTAACTGTCTCTGTCATTTGAAATACGATTGGATCTAGCCAATCAGCATGAAATGAATTTAACCAGATAAATAATTCCTCATCAATAGCTTTTAGTTTTTCAATCATTTTTGGAATAGCTTAACCAATCAATTCCTTTTTTCAGGTGTTCTTGTGTAAAATGTTCTGGACTATTTTCCTCTACTTCATGCATGTATTCCCAATTTGCTACTGGAGGCATACTCATCAAGATACTTTCAGTCCTTCCATTGGTGTCTAATCCAAATTTAGTTCCAGCATCCCAAACCAGATTAAACTCCACATACCTTCCTCTACGCAAATTTTGCCAAGATTTTTCCATATCTCCATATTGGATTTGAGAATTCTGTATCATATAATGCGCGTAGATTTCAGGGAATAATCTGCCTAGAGCCAAACTAAATTCCAATAAATTTTCAAAATGGGCATCAGAAGTGGCTTCCAGTCTATCGTAAAATATCCCGCCAATCCCACGAGTTTCGTTTCTATGTTTAATGAAAAAGTAATCATCTGCCCAAGATTTAAATCTATCATAATAACCTGCATCAAATTTGTCGCAAGTAGTTTTTAATTTTTCATGAAAAAAGGTGGCATCCTTAGGTACGATGTAATGTGGTGTCAGGTCAATCCCACCACCAAACCAATGAACTCCATTTTCCATTTCAAAGTACCTGATATTCATATGAATGATCGGTATCATGGGGCTTTTAGGATGAATCACTATGGATACGCCCGTTGCAAAGAAATCTCCGTCTGTCAAGCCAAGTTTAGCTAGGATCTTTTTAGGAGTAGGTCCATGCACGGCAGAAAAAGCAATCCCTCCTTTTTCAATAATTTCTCCATCTCTAAAGATTCGAGTTCTACCGCCGCCACCTTCTGGCCTATTCCACTTGTCTTCTTCAAAATATCCTTTCCCATCTGCTGCAGCTATGCCCTCACAGATGTGGTCTTGCATTTGCTGATAGATTTCAGCTATTTCTTCTTTTGTTTTTCTTGCCATTTCTTCAATAAAATCTGTTAGAACGGATACCCTATACCGAAATTGAGCACAGTCTGTCCCTTGACTCCAAGTGGGTTTTTAAATGTCACATTGTCCAGCACCCATCGGTCTCCCTCTGGTTGAGAAGGATCGATGGCTTTGGTAGCCATATCTAGTCTAATAACCAGAAAGTCAAAGTCCATTCGTAGTCCTATTCCAGTACCGAATGCGATTTCTTTGTAAAATCTGTCAAATCTAAAATCCGCTCCTGGGCGCGAATTATCAGCGCCGAGCATCCAGCTATTACCAGCGTCAATAAATAATGCCATATCGAAATATCCAAAAAGCTTTCTCCGATATTCGAGCATCGTTTCAAAAATCATCTCTGCCGGCTGCTCTATCGGGTAATCATAGGTGCCTCGCTCACCGACCCGAGGAGAATAGCTTCCCGGACCTAGTCGTCGGGCTTGCCAAGCTCGGATACTAGTACCCCCACCGGCAAAGAAATACTTTTCATAGGGAAGGATTCCATTACTGATTCCGTAGGGTTGAGCGATTCCAAAATTGGCCCGATAAGCCAGGGTTTGCTTACTATCGATCGGATAATAGCGTCTAAAATCAGCTTGGAATTTCAGCCATTGAAAATTTGCGATATCGGTAGCCACACTGTTGTCTGCGATATTGAGGAAATTAAGTGTTGTTCCCCCGCTTTCTGCAAATAGTCTCAGCAGGGAAGCACTATTCCTTGTGAAGTTCCCGTATTGGTTGAAGTTGATGACCGATTGTGCAGAAATTGAACTGATAAATGATGGTAGAAATGACCAAATCAAGTTATTTCCTTGGTTTTGGAGATCAACCAATATTTGTAGAAACTCATCCTGAATCTGAGGCGTTCGGATATAGTTAAGGTCAGCTGCATTGATGGTGAATTGCTGTCGATTATTTTGTGTTGCCCAAGTGTAGGATACCAATCCGTTCAGACCACTTCTGGTATATTCGGGACGGTTGGTGTAATTATATCCCAGCTGTGTTCGGGTATTTGGATTGTATTTACCAAACTTCTGTAAACTGCTTTGGTAAAAAGGAATCAAAAATCTTGGGAAGATTACGGATGCAGAAGTTCCCAGTTCCCGGCTTTGATAGACTCCCTGATCTGTCGCAGATGCAACGCCTTCCAATCCTGCTCGGAAGTTGAATTCCAGTATTTCTCCTGCGCGGAAGAAGTTTCGATTCCGAAGTGAGGCACTAAAAAATGGTCCAGGGAGCTGTTCGGTAATGCTCAATCCCAACTGATTGGTTAACTGATATTTTTGATTTGGCTGGGTGATGATTTTGGCTTGCAAGGATGTTCCCAGCGTGTCAAAAGAGATATTTATAAATCGAAATAGATCTAGATTACTTAATTGCTTTTGCGTTTCTATGAAACTTGATCGATTATAAACTCCACCTTTTTGAAAGAAAATACGAGAAGAAAGAATTTTTTCTGAGTAGCGATCTCTGTAGAAATCAAAATTTATTCCCCGATATTCCTTCAAAATATCTTGATCAGTGAAGTCTTTGCTTGGAGGATTGACTGAGAATGAGATTGAGTCCATCGTGTAAATCTCATGCTTCTCTGCAAATGTAGGTTGAAGGATTCGTTGCTGAACATTGATTGTTCTTTTGCTAGAATCGTAATACAAATTGTAATCGATGAAGCTTTTATTGAACATGAAAAAGCCATTATCCTTTAAAAGATCTTCGAGTCGATTACGCTCTGCGACAAACTCATCCTGGACATATTTATCCCCTACATGAAGGTGAGTATCGGAATTATTTTCCCGAATAAGTTTTAAAATTTCTTTGTTCTCAATAGAAGTGTAAATTGAATCAATGAGATAGGGTTGTTTTTCGTTGACCAGATAAATTACCTCTGCTTTCTTTTTTTTGGTAGCCACCTCATAGGTCACTTCACTATCCAGATATCCATGATTATATAGATAGTTGTCTATTTCAGAGACCGTTCGAATCACTTCACTGCTATCAAGCTTAGTTACCGGATTTCCAGTTCGCATTAAGAAATTTCCAAATTCCAGCTTTCCCTCGTAAGTCTTAATCTTTGAGGCAAGCTTGTCTATTTGCTTGATTAGTTTATTGTTTTCTTGATTTTCAGTTAATAAATTCCGGATGCTATCATGCTCCTGAGTAGCATTTTTAAGTTTATTTGCCACTTTAACACTATCAAAAAAGGCTTCACCAATTCTATAGATACTCACTCCTAATGACTTATTAGTCAGTGGAATTCGAGTATTTGGCTCGGCAATATAGAGGTTGGCCAAGGCTTCTTCATCTGCTGTTTCTACTCCTTTGAGTTTATTTTCATAGAGCGCATATTCACCATCTGCCAGATTCTTAGTCAAGGAACAGGCCGAAAGCACCAAGGCCGAAGAAAGAAAAAGTATATATTTGAGGGATTTCAAAATGGGCGAATATTCCTTATGCTTAGCAAAAATACGGTTAAGTTTATTAAATCCTTACATCAGAAGAAATTCCGAAATGTGGAACAGTGCTTCTTTGTCGAAGGAGAAAAAAGCGTTCTTGAGGTTTTGAACTCATCATTTCAAGTTTCTATTCTTTTGGCGACACCTCAGTTTTTGGATAATCATCAATTGGAGGTTTCCAAATCATCCTGTGAGGTAATGTCGGTAACCCAAAACCAGCTTGAAGGACTAGGTCAATATCAAAGCAACGATAGTGCCTTAGCTGTCGTGCAGATGAAATCTAATGAGAGTTTTGATTTCCCAACAGGTAGATTGGTCATAGGGCTAGATGACATACGAGATCCTGGTAATTTAGGAACAATCATTCGAATTGCCGATTGGTACGGGATCCATCATTTAGTCTTTTCTACGCAAACAGCGGAATTTTACAACCCTAAGGTGATTCAGGCTAGCATGGGTTCATTTACTCGGGTTAAATTTTTCTATGGGGATTTGGCTCAAATATTCACAAAATGGAATAGTCCTGTCTATGGAGCCTTCTTAGATGGTGAAAATATTCATCAGATGAATAAGCTAGAGCCTGGAGTGATTTTGATGGGAAATGAGTCAAAGGGTATTTCAAGTGACTTGGAAAATCTAGTGACTAAAAAAGTGACAATTCCTGGCTTTGGTGAGGCAGAGTCACTCAATGTGGCGATTGCCACAGCGATTATTAGTGATAATTTTAAAAGACTGCTTTCTTGACTTTATCTCGAATCAGACCACTGCTGGCCAAAGTTGGAATCAATGGCTTTCTACTCGGCTTATTTATAGCCATATTTTTAGGTTGGTTATTTCCCACTTTTGGATCTACAGGCTCCGGGTTTCCATGGAAAATCATTATTAACCTAGGTATTGGATTAGTTTTCTTTTTTTATGGGGTAAAACTTAATCCCGCACAACTTAGAGTTGGGCTGAAAAACTGGAGACTTCATTTACTGATTCAACTGACCACTTTTCTTTTATTCCCTGCTTTAGTTTGGGTATTTCTGGAATTTAGCCCTTGGATTCCAGATGATTTTCGATTGGGAATCAGCTATTTGTCTGTATTGCCTTCCACGGTAAGCGCTTCTGTGGTTATGGTCTCCATTGCTAGAGGAAATATACCTGCAGCGATTTTTAATGCAAGTATTTCAAGTCTGATTGGCGTGGTGATTACTCCAGCGTGGATGGGGATTTTGGGAGAGGCCTCAGGGATTCCAATAGATTTCACTTCCACGCTTATTGAGTTGACATTCAAAGTGATTCTGCCCGTTTTAGCAGGATTGGCGCTCCATGGAGTCATTTTTCCAAGAATAGTTAAGCAAATCTCAAAGTTGAAGTATTTGGATCAAAGCGTGATCATGGTCATTGTATATACCTCATTTGCACAATCATTTGCCCAAGAGGTTTTTTCTCCTTACAGGCTATCCACACTTTTTATGATTAGTATCTCCATGCTGGGTTTGTTTTTTCTGGTCTGGTTACTCGTTTCTTTGCTCAGTAAAATTCTAGGCTTCCAACTCGAAGATCGTATTACTGCCTTATTTTGTGGATCAAAGAAATCGCTGGTTCAAGGAGTAGTGATTGGAAAGGTGATTTTTCCTGATCCGGCTATTTTGGGCTTGGTGCTCCTTCCTGTGATGTTGTACCATATTCAACAGCTTATCGCAGGATCCGTGATCGCGAGTTGGTTTGAGCGAAAAAAATAAAGTCTGATTATTCAGGCTTTGGTTTTATAAATGCTTGCTAGCTAATTCGGTAACTAAGCTAATGTAGGAAGCTTCAGCTTCTTCTTTTGAAATTCCTTTGAAGTTAAGCCAGCTGTTGTATTTCGCAGCAGCTTTGAAATCAAATCCGCCTGGTCGTTCTGTCAGGTTATCGCCTTCTGTAGCTTGTTTATAAAGGCCATAAAGTTTCAACAAATCTTCAGTGCTTGGTTTGGAAGTAAATTGTTGGGTGAGGTTTTTTGCGTCCTCTAAATTTGTAATCATCATGGTAAACTAGTTTGCTTATTATCAGTTTCCTAAGTTGGATCAAAATCGGTTTGTTTGCAACCCCATTAACCAAAAAAAAACCAGCCATTAGGCTGGTTTTTGTGATTTTTTCAAATGTGGATTAACGCTTATTCATGGATACATAATCACGCTCATTGGCACCGACATAAACTTGTCTTGGTCTTCCAATAGGCTCGTTATTTTCCCTCATTTCTTTCCACTGTGCTATCCAACCCGGAAGTCTTCCAAGTGCAAACATCACGGTAAACATTTCAGTAGGAATCCCAAGTGCTCGATAAATAATTCCAGAATAGAAATCAACATTTGGATACAACTGACGATCTATGAAATACTGATCGTTCAACGCGGCATGTTCCAATTCTTTTGCGATTTCTAAAATTGGATCATTTACTCCCAATTTAGCAAGAACATCATCAGCTGCTTTTTTGATGATTTTAGCACGTGGATCAAAGTTCTTATAAACTCGATGTCCAAATCCCATCAAACGGAAAGGATCGTTTTTATCTTTTGCTTTGTCTAGGTATTTCTTAGCATCCCCGCCATCAGCTTTGATCGCTTCAAGCATTTCGATTACTGACTGATTGGCTCCACCATGAAGTGGTCCCCAAAGCGCATTGATTCCGGCAGAGATAGAGGCATAAATACTAGCCTGAGAAGATCCAACAATTCTCACAGTAGAAGTAGAGCAGTTCTGCTCGTGATCTGCGTGAAGAATCAATAATTTATCTAAAGCAGAAGCGATCACAGGATCTACATCATACTTCTCAGCTGGAAGCGCAAACATCATTTTTAGGAAATTAGAGCAATAGTCCAGTGAATTATCAGGATAATTTACTGGATGTCCCATCTCATTCTTATAAGCCCAAGCTGCAAAAGTGGGCATCTTTGCCATTAATCTGATGATGCTCAAATTAATTTCATCGGCATTTCTATTTGCGTTCAAAGAATCTGGATAAAATGCAGTCAACGCACAAACCAAAGAAGATGAAACTCCCATTGGGTGAGCATTTGATGGAAAACCTTCAAGAATCTTTTTGATGTCCTCATGGACTAAGGTATGATGCGTGATTTCTTTGGAAAATTTCTCAAACTCAGCCTGAGTTGGAAGTTCGCCATAGATTAGAAGGTAGGAAACTTCTAAGAAGGTAGATTTCTCTGCAAGATCCTCAATTCTATATCCTCTGTATCGAAGGATTCCTTCTTCGCCATCTAAAAAAGTAATAGCACTTTTGGTAGCACCTGTGTTCTTATATCCCGGATCGATGGTGATCAGACCCGAATCTTGGCGAAGTTTTGCGATATCGATCGCAGACTCATTTTCTGTACCGGTGATTACCGGAAATTCAAATTCTTGTCCTTTATAGGAAAGTTTAGCTGATTCAGACATAAATAATTTAGTTGTGTTTCTGTATTGGTAAAGCCCCAAATTGAGCTTTCAAGTTAGTAAAAACGGCAAGTATTTCAGACTTTAATTCATTAGGTGGAAATATAAACTTGTGAATCGTCGATATTTTCCAAAAAAAACTAACTCTGGATCGAATTTTAATTCGAGCCAAAGCTAGATTTTTAAAGTCTGATGTTTTTTTAAATAGTGAGCAATAAAAAAGCCCTCTAAGGGCTAATCTTTACGCACAAAAATGTTCAAACATCTCAACTAAATGATCACCGATCATTTTGGCGTTTCTTCCTTCGATGTGGTGACGCTCGATAAAGTGTACTAATTCTCCATCTTTGAAAAGAGCCATAGCAGGCGAGGAGGGAGGATAAGGAAGAGTTAATTCTCTTATTTTATCTACAGCCTCTTTGTCATTTCCGGCAAATACTGTAGCAAGGGTGCCGGGTTTTACTTTTGCATTCTCCACAGCGTAGCGAATGCCTGGGCGCGCAGCTCCTGCAGCACATCCACAAACTGAGTTCACCACTACTAGTGTGGTGCCTTTATGATCAGGACCGAGGTGAGTGGCTACTTGCTCAGCCGTTTTGAATTCTTCAAATCCTAATGTCGAAAGTTCCGCTCTCATTGGAGCGATTAATTCCTCTGGGTACATGGTATTTTAAGTTTTATTGGTTCATATTATAGAAATCCTAATTCCAGCTTTGCAGCTTCAGACATCATATCCTGTGCATAAGGAGGGTCAAAGGTAAGTTCAAGTTCTACGTTATTTATTCCTTGGATTTGTTGGATTTTATCCTTGATCTCCGATGGGATAAACTCAGCAGAAGGGCAATTGGGTGAAGTCAAAGTCATCAAAACAAAAACATTGTTTACAGGATATACTGTGATTTCATAGATCAAACCCAATTCATAGACATCTATGGGTATCTCAGGATCATAGACCAGTTTGATTGCTTGGATGACTTTTTCTTTCAAGCCTTCAATCTGTCCTACGTTATTTTCTTTTTGCTCTGTTTCCATTTGATTAGACATTTTGATTGCTTTGAATGGCAAAGGCAAATAATTTGATTTGCTTAATCATCGATGCAAAACCATTGGAACGTTGGCTGCCAATGATGGAACCCATTCCGATTCGTTCTACAAAATCAAGCTTTGCATTTAAAATTTCTTCAGGTGCTCGATTATTCAATACCCTAAGCAATAGCGAAATTAGTCCTTTGGTGATATCCGTATTGGAGTCAGCCATGTAGTGAACCTTTCCATCTTGCTCTTCTGCGATTAGCCAAACTTTGGATTGGCATCCTTTGATAATGTTTTCTTCAATTCGAGCCACTTCGGGTAAAGCTTCTAATCCAGTACCCAGCTCCATGATGAAGTAGATAGTCGACTCTTTGTCGTCTCTCAGAATTTCAAATTCTGAAACAATCTCATCTTGAATATCTGTTATGCTGCTCATTTATTTTTGATTCTTGCGATCTTGGCAACATTGTCTGCCATAGAATCGATTTCTGATTTGGAATTGTAAACAGCAAATGATGCTCTGACAGTTCCTTCTAATCCTAATCTTTTCATCAATGGTTGAGTGCAATGATGTCCGGTTCTCACAGCGATTCCATTTGCATCCAGCATCATCCCTACGTCGTAAGGGTGCATCCCATTGATGTTAAATGATAACACACTCACTTTTTCTGGTGCAGTACCCACTGGAATAAAGCCTTTTATTTCGCGCATCTTTTCATTTGCATAGGCTAGCAACTCGTCTTCATGTGATTTAATCGCCTTTTTCCCGAGTCCATTTATGAAGTCAAGGGAAGACTTGAAAGCGATCACATCTGCAATATTTGGAGTTCCAGCTTCGAACTTGAACGGGATCTCATTGTAAGTAGTTTTTTCAAAGGTGACTTCTTTGATCATTTCACCACCACCTTGGAATGGAGGCATAGCTTCAAGAATTTCTCTTTTGCCATAAAGTACTCCCAGCCCTGTGGGCCCGTAAAGTTTGTGCGCCGAGAAAGCTAGAAAATCGCAATCCAATTCTTGGACATCTACTTCAAGATGACTAGTGCTTTGAGCACCGTCTAATAAAACTTTTGCTCCTATTGAGTGCGCAGCTTGAATGATTTTCCGGACAGGGTTAATGGTGCCCAATGCATTGGATGCATGAACGATGCTAACTAGTTTGGTTTTCGGAGAAAGTAGTTTTTCAAACTCCTCATATAGGATTTCTCCTGATTCCCTTATTGGGATGATTTTGAGTATTGCTCCTTTTTCCTCACAGAGCATTTGCCAAGGAACAATATTCGAATGATGCTCCATAGTTGAAATGAGGATCTCATCGTCCTTTTCAATGAATTTCCTACCAAAAGTTGAAGCTACTAGATTGATGCTTTCTGTAGTCCCTTTCGTGAAAATGATCTCAGCCGCTTCCCGTGCATGGATGAAATCCTTAATCGTCTCACGGGTTTCTTCATAATATCGAGTTGCCCGATCTGCTAATGCATGGGCACCTCGGTGAATATTTGAATTGTCATGATTGTAATACCTAGTCAATGCATCCAAAACGGACTGAGGCTTTTGAGTAGTTGCTGCATTGTCAAAATATATCAAAGGCTTGCCATGCACTTCTTGATGAAGTACTGGAAACAAGCTCCTGATTTTTTCGATATCAAAATTCATGGATGATTAAAATTTAGAACCTAGGCGATCTTCGACCAGTTTTGTACAATAATTTCTGAAAGGCTCATCGGAAATATGCTCCAAAACCTCTCCGGCAAAAGCATAAAGTAATAAGCCCTTGGCTTGAACTTTACCTATTCCCCTTGCCTGAAGGTAGAATAATGCCTCCTCGTCCAATTGACCAGTGGTACAACCGTGGGAACACTTCACATCATCTGCCCAGATTTCTAATTGTGGTTTAGTGTTGACCACAGCATCTTCCGATAGGAGAATGTTATTATTTTGCTGAAAAGCATTTGTTTTCTGAGCGTCCTGGCGGACAAAAATCTTTCCGTTGAAAACTCCTCTTGAATGATCAGCCATAATCCCTTTATATAGTTCATTTGACTCGGAGTGAGCAACTGTATGATCTACATTGGTGTGGTTATCGACATGAGTCTTTCCATTGATTAGATACAAACCATACATGTTTCCTTCTGAATTACTCCCAAGGATATTTAGCGTCAGGTTATTTCGAATCATATCACCTGAAAGTGAAATAACCACAGAGTTGAATGTGGAGTCTTTCTGAATATCAGTTTCAATGTTGCTTACTTCGATATAATTTTTGCCTTCGTTCTGCAATCTGTAGTGGTGAAGATGAGTATTTATCCCTCCTTTTACCTCTACAACTTTATTGACAAATGTTGACGATTCATTCAATTGAACTGTTTGCTCTATAAATGTTACCTCAACAAAATCTCCAGATTCGATCCAAATTCTAGGCTGGATCACTTGGCCCTCAGTCACAGCGTTCAAGAATAAAAACAGAACTGGTCGCTCAAGTTTTGCTTTTTTTGGAATAGAAATGAAGACTCCATCTTGAAAAGAGGACTGATTCAAAGCGCAAAATGCATCTTTCTCAGGTTTCGCGATGCTTCCAATAGGACAATCTACCTTTTCTGAAAGTAAAGAGATTGATAAATCTTTGATCTCATCAGAAAAAGCGGGTTGATAAATTCCATTGGAAAAAACCAAAACGTCTCCTACGAATCCCTCGAAGATTGATGATTTCACCAGATTAGCATTCACTTCAAAGGCTTCTGCCTGAGATGGATTGGTGATGAATGAATCAAGTTTTTTGGTAATTGAAGTAAATTTATACTCTTCAGCTTTCAACGCAGGCATTCCTTGCTGATTGAAAATCTCTTTTGCTGAATTTCTGGATAATTCAAATCCAATACCTGGATGATCTATTAAACCACCGATTGTATCTTG
>CAWUWQ010000017.1:0-7455 GCA_963926065.1 uncultured Algoriphagus sp. | reverse complement strand
GTAGAAACTGGTGAAGTGGCCGCAGGAGGCGCTCCAAAAAGCCCAAGTTGTTCGTTCTTTTTGATGCTAGCTTTTTCCCCTGATTTTTTGAAAATACGAGCGGCGAGCGTACGGAATTCAAGTTCGGTGAAAATAGAGCGGAGAGTTTCCTCATCTATTCCATCATATAAGAGATCTTTATGGACAAAATCTATTGGTACATCAATTTTGATTGTTGCGAGCTCTTTTGAGAGAATTCCCTGTTGGGCAAAATTTTCTACATTCTCTTTTTGCTTGCCTTTAAGATCGGCGGTGTTTTTGATGAGTTCTTCGACGGTACCATATTCCTTGAGGAGCTTTACGGCTGTTTTTTGACCGATTCCTGGGATTCCCGGGATGTTATCCACGGCATCGCCCATGAGTCCGAGCATATCCCGCACTTGATCCACACGTTCGATATCCCATTTCTCACAGATTTCTTTGGTCCCCATCACATCGACACCATTTCCCATAAATGCCGGTTTGTATAAAAATATATGGTCGTCGACCAATTGCCCAAAGTCCTTGTCAGGAGTCATCATGTAGACCGTGAAATCTTCTTTTTCAGCCTTTTTAGCTAATGTTCCGATCACGTCGTCAGCCTCAAACCCATCTAGCTCAAGGATAGGAATGTTAAAGGCTTTGACAATTTCTTTGACCCAAGGAATAGCAATTGAGATATCTTCTGGCTGTGCTTGTCTATTGGCTTTATAGGGCTCATACTGAATATGCCGAAATGTTGGAGCTTTTGTATCAAAAGCAACCCCAATATGAGTAGGTTTTTCCTTCTCGAGTACTTCTAAAAGAGTGTTTGTAAATCCCAGCATTACACCGGTATTTAGCCCTTTGGAGTTGATTCTGGGGTTTTTGCTAAAGGCAAAATGGGCGCGATAAATCAATGCCATCGCATCTAATAAAAATAGCTTATGGGGCTGATTTTGAGACATTTTTTCAGATTTTAAGATAATTATGAACTACCATGTGGGCTTTCGAAGGTACAAAAAATACTGTGTAACAGGCCAGAAAAATTACCCTTACTATGATGTATTGACAGTTTTTGACTATCTTATTCATAGATATATTCTCATCACTTACCATCCTAAACTATGAAAAAAACAATCTTAGTATTCTTTCTGCTAATTACTGGCCCAATGGCCATGGCAGGTTCAGGCGATAAGTCTGATGGTAGCAAAGATAAAATTGAGCTTACGGAAGCTCAGCAGGCTCGGGTCGAGGAAATGGAAGCTCGGGTTGAGGAAATCAAAGGATTGGATTTTGGAGCAATGTCCAAAGACGAACGAAAAGAAATTCGTGAAGAATTAAAAGAGATGAAGGCAGAAGCTCGTGCCACTGGGAATGGTGTATACCTTTCTGTAGGTGCAATCATCATTATATTGCTTCTTTTGATTTTGATCCTTTAATTAAAAAACGTTTACAAGTTTTAAAAGCCTGTTTCAGAATCTGATGCAGGCTTTTCGTTATTTGCTTATCTAACTTAAGTATGAAATTAGATTAAGATTGAATTTCATTTTTTAATAAGAAATCTTTCACTTTGTGGGCTCGCAAAAGGATTAGAGTTAGTGGAATCAGCCAGAGCAATTCATTGAAAATAAGGAGAAATGCACTTCTTTTATTCCAGCCGAGCTCCGGTAAAAAGAAAAAGCCAAACCAACTAGCTAGCAACAGCTTTCCTACGATCCCACCCAAAATTAATTTGATCCAACTCACTGGATAGAATGAGCTGACAAAAATCACAAGGCCAACTAAAAGCCCAAAATTTCCAAACCAACTTGGATTTAGCTCCTGAGAAAATGAATTTCCCATCGCAATCCAATTCATCAAAGTGCTACCGTACCACTTGAAGAAAGCCGACCATGCTATTGTATACATTCCCGCCAGAAGAAGAAGACCTCTGAAATGCATAGGAAAAATGGGGAATGGAGCTTTTTGATCCATGAATGGTTTGATTATTTAAGGCTTATTGAACACCTTGATGACCTACTTGTTTGCAACACAAAACTATTCAATGAAAACTAATTATACCCCTCGCTTTGCTGCTTTTCTTGTTCTTGGCGCAATTACATTCTTGGCACTTGGATTTACCTTGGGTAAAAAGGCCGGAGAAATCACCCCAGCGACTATTGAAGCTGCTTCTGAGCTTTTTGGCCTGAGTTTTTCCCCTGCCGAAAAAGACAGCATGATTAGCAACTTAAACAATCAGCGCTCGAATTATGAGTCCTTGAGAAAGGTCACTTTGGATAATTCTATTTCGCCAGCTCTGGTTTTTAATCCTTTACCCATGGGCTTTGAACCTAATTTGGATCAAAAAACCTTGGATTGGGGATTACCAAATCAGGTAACTCTTCCAGAAAAGGATGTGGACATTGCCTATATGCCCGTTCACCAGCTTTCGGTTTTATTGAAGAATAAGCAACTCAGCTCTGAGCGCCTTACCAAAATCTACCTAGCTCGGATCAAGACCTACTCTGATACCCTTCAGTGTTTGATTACCCTTATGGAAAGTACTGCCTTGGACAAAGCCAGAGCAATGGATGCCGAGCTTGCTGCTGGAAAGTACCGCGGGCCACTTCATGGAATTCCTTATGGGATTAAAGATTTGTTGTCAGTAAAAGGCACAAAAACTACCTGGGGAGCAATGCCATACAAGGATCAGGAAATCGATGCCACAGCTACCGTGGTAACAAAGCTAGACGAAGCTGGAGCAGTATTAGTAGGCAAATTTACCCTTGGCGCACTTGCAATGGGAGATATCTGGTATGGTGGAGTAACCAAAAATCCTTGGAATCTCAAGCAGGGTTCAAGTGGATCCTCTGCAGGTTCGGCCTCAGCAGTCAGTGCGGGATTGGTTCCGTTTGCTATTGGCACGGAGACCTTGGGTTCGATCGTATCACCTTCAACCAGAAATGGAGTCACCGGACTTCGACCTACCTATGGTCGGGTGAGTAAATATGGTGCGATGGCCTTGAGTTGGTCTATGGACAAAATTGGATCAATTTCTCGTTCTTCCTTGGATAATGGAATTGTGCTCTCGGTCATCAATGGTAGAGACGTGAAAGACGCTAGTTCGATCCAAGCTGCCTTTAATTACGAAGCAAAAAAAGATCCGAAGAAGCTTAAAGTAGGTTATTTCAAATCTTATTTTGAGGGAGATCGTCCGGGTCAAGAGAATGATCGAAAGGTATTGGAATTATTGAAAAGTAAAGGGATTGAATTGCATCCGCTTGAGTTGACAACTTCAGTCGATGCTGGACCAATGGTGATGATGTTGATGGTCGAGGGCGCAGCGGCTTTTGATGAGTTGACTCGTCTGGATCTGGATGATCAGCTAGTGGCTCAGGGTAAAAATGCTTGGCCAAATGGCTTTCGTGCGGCTAGATTAATTCCCGCGGTGGAATATGTACAGCTTGCTCGTCAGCGATCGGTACTCATCGAAGAGGTGAATGCCTTGATGAAAGATTACGATGTGATCGTGACGCCTAGCTTTGGTGGACGACAGCTTCAAATCACTAATCTTACTGGCCATCCGGCTTTATGCCTTCCAAATGGATTTAATGCTCAAGGCAGTCCAACTTCCATTACTTTACTTGGGAATCTATTTGAGGAGGATAAATTGATTCTTTTGGGAAATTACCTGCAGGCTAATTCAGATTGGCAGGCGCAGCGCCCTCCCTTATTTAACCACTAAAAAAAAGCCCCCAATAAGTGTCTAACTTTTTGGGGGCACATCAATTTTCGGGGGATCTTTCTGGTAGTTAGAATTATTGGGCTTTTATAGCTCCCATGATTTTGAGATTGCTCGCCTTGAGAAACCAGATCTTTTGAGTGGTTTCGATCGAGTAATGATCTACTTTTTGAGTGAGATTATTCATGTATAATTCAGCGAAAGTGGTCGTGGAGTAAAAGAGATTTTCCTCGGAAGATTTTAAGGTGGCTGAAACCACCTTGTCATCGATGTAGGTAATTTTGATCTCTTTGACTTTCTCATCCTCATCCTCGAAAAGTGAATGAGTCAACACATTATTTTTGACCTTGGTGTCATAGGATAGGTAATAAGAAGGTTTGTTGATATCCGATTGAATAAATGTATCGAATTGCTCAAGCCACTGGCTCTGCGTCAGAATTTTGTCTTCTCGGTTTTCTGCCCCTTGAACTCGGCTGATTAAGATTACCTCAGAACCCTCCAGTTTTTCTGCTTCCATTATGACAAAGCCTTTTAAATCAAAATAAGGCATTTTTTCCTGCTCAGTTTTGGTGAGTTCACCACAAGAGCAAAGGATAATAAAAACAAGAAAGGTAGGAATGAGTCGTAATTGTGAAGTTGGTTTCATTAGGCTAATAAGATTTCTCCTGTCATATCGGATGGCTTTTCGATTCCCATCAGTTTGAGAATGGTAGGAGCTAAGTCTCCTAGTTTACCATCTTTTACAGCGATTTTATCAATTTTGTCTATAAGAACAAATGGAACAGGATTGGTCGTATGGGCAGTATTTGGAGAGCCATCTTCATTGATCATCATATCGCTATTCCCGTGATCAGCGATTACAATGATGGTATATCCATTTTCCAATGCCGTATTTATTACAGATTCAGCACATTTGTCCACTGCCTCACAGGCTTTTACAGCTGCATCAAAAACGCCCGTATGGCCAACCATATCGGCATTGGCAAAGTTAAGGCAAATGAAATCTGCACTCTTTTTATTCAATTCCGGATTGATCTTCGCCACTATTTCAAACGCACTCATTTCGGGCTTGAGGTCGTAAGTTGCCACTTTTGGAGAAGCACATAGCAATCTTCTTTCTCCGTTAAATTCAGTCTCTCTTCCTCCGGAGAAAAAGAAGGTTACGTGTGGATATTTTTCTGTTTCAGCAATTCGAATCTGCTTTTTGCCAGCTCGCTCGATCACCTCTCCTAGGGTGTTATTGAGATTATCTTTGTCAAAAAGGATTTGAACTCCTTTGAAGGTAGTATCATAGTTGGTGAACGTGATGTAGTCAAGATTCAATTTTTTCATATTGTAATCTTCGAAATCCCGCTGCGTCAGAGCTTGGGTAATTTCTCTACCGCGATCTGTTCGGAAATTAAAGCAAACCACTAAATCACCTTCTTCAATTTTTGCCAAGGGCTGATTATCTGCACCTACATGGATGATTGGACGGATAAATTCATCTGTGACATTATTGTCATAAGATTTTTTGATTGCAGCTAGGATATCTTTTGAGCGTTCACCTTGACCATGAACCAGGGCGTCATATGCGAGCTTTACCCGTTCCCAGCGGTTATCTCGATCCATGGCATAATATCGACCTATTACAGAGGCGATTTTCCCTGTGGATTTTTCTAGGTGGTTTTGTAATTCCTTGAGGTATTCCAAACCTCCTTTGGGGTCGGTATCTCTTCCATCAGTAAAGGCATGGATGAAAACATCAGTGACGCCGTTTACTTTTGCAGAATCGCAGAGACCTTTCAAATGATTGATATGAGCATGGACGCCCCCATCCGAAAGTAATCCCATGAAGTGTACTTTTTTCTTGCCTGCTTTCGCTTTTGCAAAAGCATTCACAAGTACTGGGTGGGTATTTAATTCGTCATTTGAGACCGCCAAATTTATCTTAACCAAATCTTGGTAGACAACTCTTCCAGCACCAATATTCATATGGCCAACTTCAGAATTACCCATTTGTCCCTCCGGTAAGCCAACGGCCAGACCAGACGCTTCTAACTTTGCATGGGGATAATTTTTGTAAAGTGAGTCTACAAAAGGAGTTTTAGCCTTGTCAATAGCCGAAACATTAGGGTTGGTCGCAATGCCCCAACCATCGAGAATCATCAAAAGTACTTTTTTGTCCATATCACAAATATATTATATTTCGAGGCAAAATGGAGATTAAATAGAATCAAACGCCTTAAAGGCAGCTCTTTTTGAGCTTAAGGTTTTTGCTGATCACACTTCTTTTTTTGGCGTAGTATTTGCCTATCCAGCGCAATGCCACTTATATTAAGCTTAATACTTTCTTTGGTTTTGTCTAGTCAGCCTAATTTCAAGGCAGCTACTTTGGACGAATCTATCGATCCGGTTATTTCTGCCATCGATGGCGGTTCGAGTGGAGATTTGGCTAAATATTTTGATTCCAGTCTTTCATTGAATATTAATGGTCAGCAAGGGGAATACTCTAAGAATCAAGCTGAACAGGTGATTAGGGATTTTTTCAAAAAGAACCCATCTATGGGTTTTAAGGTGGTATATCGAAGCGAAACCAATCCTAGCTTTAGTTCATTTATCGGAGACTATCAAAGTCAGGATGGGCTATTTAAAGTCTTCATAAAAGTTGCACAACAAACAGGCAGCCTGAAAATTTACAGCCTTGAATTCGTAAAAGGCTAGTCATTTTTTTGAAAAGAGAACTTCAGCTCAAGGGATTCTGTATTTTTGGGCATGCGACCAGAATACTTGACTGAAGAAGCCGTCCAATTATTTATAAAATCAGCATTTGCGGAAGATATTGGCCCTGGAGATTATTCCTCTTTGGCAGCAATACCAACAGACAAAACAGGTAAAGCAAAGCTTTTAATTAAGGATGAGGGTATCATTGCTGGATTGGAGATGGCAGAAATGATTTTTAAAACACTTGATCCGCATTTGCAGGTGGAGCATCTTTTGAAAGATGGTGATTCGGTAAAGTTTGGAGATATAGGCTTGATCGTAGCCGGACCGGCCGCATCAATTCTCTCGGCAGAGCGACTTGTTTTGAATTGCATGCAGCGGATGAGTGGCATCGCTACGATCACACATCGATTGACGCAGAAGATCATTCATACCAAAGCCCGACTGATGGACACTCGGAAGACTACACCGAACTTTCGATTGATGGAAAAATGGGCTGTCGATATCGGTGGAGGAGTTAATCATCGTTTTGCACTTTATGATATGGTGATGCTAAAGGATAATCATGTGGATTTTGCAGGAGGGATTCGTGCGGCTATCGAGCGAACAAGAGCCTATCTCAAAGCAAATGGACTCAGGCTTAAAATTGAAATTGAAACACGAAACCTTGCCGAAGTCAAAGAAGTAATCGAAGTAGGAGGAGTAGATTTTGTGATGCTGGATAATATGGATTATGCCACCATGAGAGAAGCCGTAAATTTAATTGATGGACGATTTGGCACTGAAGCTAGCGGAGGAATCACCGAAGAAACGCTGGAGGATGTTGCACAATGCGGAGTTGATTTCATTTCTATGGGAGCATTGACTCACTCGGTGAAAAGCATGGATATTAGCTTAAAGGCATTTTAAATCCATTTTTTCCATCGGAAATAAAAGAGCATTCCAATAGTTGCAGTGGCCATTCCGGCCAAAACGTAGAAATAACCATAGTGCCAACCTAATTCCGGCATGTTTTGAAAATTCATTCCATA
>CAWUWQ010000016.1:0-5072 GCA_963926065.1 uncultured Algoriphagus sp. | reverse complement strand
CTATTTGCCTAGTGAAGTAATCCAAAGTCATGCAGGATTGAGTATTGAGGTCATTGATACCGATGCAGAAGGCAGGCTGATTTTAGCGGATGGTCTTTCTTATTTAGTTAAAAAATACAACCCGGATCAAATCATTGATTTTGCTACACTGACTGGTAGCAGCGTCGGAACTTTTGGTTACGAATGCGGAGCACTATTCTCTAATTCTGAAAAATTAGGTTTGCAACTCCAAACTGCTGGAATGGAGTCTGGTGAAAAAGTATGGCCATTGCCAATGTGGGAAAGCTATCGCAAAGAAATGGATAGCGAAATCGCCGATATTAAAAATTATAACGGCAAACCGATTGCAGGCGCAATCACCGCTGCAAAATTTCTAGAAGCATTTATTCATGAGCATCCAAACTGGGCTCATCTCGATATTGCAGGAGTAGCTTATGGAGATAGTGAATTTTCAAAAACAAAAACAGGCACTGCATTCGGCGTTCAATTATTACTTAAATTCATAGAAAATCAGCTCTAACTATGGATCAACCAGGGAAAACCTTTTTATGCATTTCTAATTTTTTCAAAGGAAATGCCTTTCTAATCGCATTGAAAAAACAAGGAAACCGAGTTTTCTTGATCACTTCAGAAAAATTAAAGGATAAACCTTGGGCCTTCGAATATATCGATGAGGTATTTTATATGCCAGGTCAAGACTTAGACTGGAATTTAGATTTATTGATGAAGGGTGTTGGTGGATTGATGAGAAATCATAAAATCGAAGCCATCATAGCTTTGGATGATTACGATGTCGAAAAAGCAACTTTTCTACGCGAAAACCTCCGGATCGCAGGAATGGGTCAGAGCACGGGAAGATTTTTCCGTGATAAATTAGCCATGCGGATCAAAGCGAAGGATTCTGGCATCAAAGTCCCTTCATTCGCTCCTCTTTTCAACGATGAAGACATCAATCAATTTGCAGATCATGTTCCAGCGCCTTGGGTTTTAAAACCAAGATCAGAAGCCTCCGCACATGGTATCATCAAAGTTGAAAACAAAGAGGATTTGTGGAAAAACATCCATGAACTTGGAGAAAATCGTCTTTACTACCTCGTAGAGCAATTTAAGCCAGGTGATGTATACCACGCTGATGGCTTAATGCTGTATGGGAAAAATATCTTCTGCTCCGTATCCCAGTACCTCTCCACTCCCATGGAAATTTCCCAAGGAGGAGGAATCTTCCGATCTGCAAATTTGAAATATGGCTCTGATGACGAAAAGGCAATCAAAAAAGCCAATGCAGACATTATGAAGGCATTTGGTATGAAATCAGGGGCTACTCACACTGAATTCATCAAATCGAAAGAGACTGGAGAAATATATTTTCTTGAAACTTCTTCTCGAGTGGGTGGAGCACATCTTGCAGAAATGGTCGAAGCTGCTACGAATGTAAATCTTTGGGCAGAATGGGCCAAAATTGAGGACGCAAATGCGAAAAACCTAAAATACCAGTTGCCCAAAGTAACCAAAAACTACGCAGGAATTCTACTTACGTTATCTAAACAAGAACATCCTGATTTGAGCACTTTCGATGATGAAGAAGTTTATTTTAGAGTTCCTTTAGCATATCATGCTGGCCTGATTGTAAAGTCAAAAGAAAAAAATCGAGTAATGGAGTTATTGGATAGTTATTCGATTCGATTTGCCCAAGATTTAGCGACAGTTGCAGATGCCCCAGAACTGAAGAAGTTTCACTAAAACTTCTCCTCAACCCCTAATCCAAATAAAGCAAAGTCATATTTGACTGGATCTTCAGAATCAAATTCACGCAGTCTCTCAGTCAGCTCGATCGCAGTTTGCCAGTCAGTCTGCTTTCGGGTGATCAAACCTAACTTTCGACCTACTCGATCCACATGAAGATCACAGGGACAGATCAGTTGAGAAGGACTTATTTTTTTCCAAATACCAAAATCTACTCCTTTATCATCTGAGCGTACCATCCATCGTAGAAACATATTAATTCGCTTGCAAGCAGCTTTCCGCTGAGGACTAGCAATATGTTTTTTGGTTCTGCTAGGAGCATGCTCTAGCGAAAAGAAAAACTCCTGAAATTGAGTTAAAACCGAATACATTGAATCGGCCTTTCCAGTTTGGCCTAGAAGAAAAGCTTCTTCTAATGAAGCATGATTTTTATAAAACCAGCTAAAAAAATGAATGAAATACAAAGTATCTATATCATTGAAAGTCCGATGCTTAAAAGTCAAAAATGGCTTTAAGTCAGATTCCAAATGATGAAGCATAAACTGATGAGGATCATTATCCATCAGCTTAAATAGTTCCTTACACTTATTTAGTATGGTTTTTCGCTGTCCCCATGCCAAAACCGCAGCGAAGAATCCTGAAATCTCAATATCCTCCTTTTTGGAAAAACTATGTGGAATTGAAATCGGATCGAGAATAATGAAATTTGGGCAGTTGTAGTACGCTACTTTTTCATCTAAAAAACCCTTCAGATCTTGCATCAAAGGGCGACTTTTACCTCACCACCCTGAGTGCCATCAAACCACTTGAAAGAAATATGATTCTCCTCAACTTGAGAGACATGCCAATCAAAACACTTTATCGTGGTAAGGGACTTTAGCGAATCTTCATCTGGCACATACAGACAAATATCAAAATCTGGAAGGTCTTTAGATTCGATAGCATTCCATTTTTCAAGAATAAAACCCTCTTCAATCACTCTGACTTTCTTCCCAAAAACATAATCTTCAAGTACAGAAGGAACTCCATCTTTTCTTCGAAATTTAAATCCAGAAGGTCCAAACATTATTTGCTTACAGACTTTTGCCTCTATCAATCCAGAAGAATAAGTTAAAGTCTCCCAGTCTGTCTCATTCAACACCAGAGTCTTCCCTTCAGGTTTAATTCTCGCTAATAGCTGAGATAACAAGGAGAAGACATAGGTGACTCCAATAAAAAGCAATCCAAAACTCGCCAGAATCGGGTAAGAGATTATGAAAATCAGATTCCAGATAAAACGGAAGGTATGATGGAAAAATAGCTGGATGCGATTCATTTACTTTAAGTAAGCTTACAAAATTAGAGTTAAAGCCTTGAAAAGCAAAAAACGGCCTCGGGATTAGAAGGTGATGGATATCCCAAAAACTAAAAAAGACCTTCAAATTTCAAGTCCTTTCTAGATAAAGTCAAGTCTTCTCAATACATTATTTCTACTGGGAATCGACCATTAACAGCTTTCAGCTGATCAAAAGCAGCCTGAGAAAGCTTTATTACCAGTTTTGAGTTATCGCCTGTCTCTGGAAGTGTCCCGACTACTCGAGCGAAAATAGTCACATCATTTTCTTCATTTTTCACCCTCATAATTGTTCCAATAGGTGCAGAACGGTGAAGAACCAAATACTTTTTATGACCACCAGTTCCTTCGATTAGCTCAGCTTGACCTAATTCTTTTAAATTTTTGAATCCTCCTGAGGTGTTTTCAGCAGTGGGTTCGATGTTCATTTCTGACACATCTGAAACAACACGAGGAGTACCGATCACAGGTACTTTAGATTCTTCTGGTTGACCTCGACCTACTTTTAGCACTTGGCCTTCTTTTAAATTATTGGATGTCAACGAATTCCAAGTAATTACATCCTCAACTTTAGACCCGTACTCATTTGATATTGAAAATAACGTTTCTCCTGATTTCACGGAATGAGAAACCCAATCTCCAGGAACGATAGGTGTCGTGTTTTGAGTGACCGCTTGGTTGCTAGTCCGAATAGTCTCAGCGACTGGTGCAGCGGGCTTTTTTTCTTCTTGCTTTGGTTCAGGTTTGACTTTGACCTGTTTTGGCTTTTCGACCGGAGCTTGAGCAACTGCAACTGGAGCGATTTTTACTGCCGGTTCAGGAATACTAGCCACGGTTGTCACATTTGGGATTAACAAGGATTGACCAACACTAAGGTCATTTCCTTTCAATTCATTTGCTTTCATTAGCTCATCCACTGTTACCCCATATTTTTTAGAGATAAAGAAAAGTGTTTCCCCGGATCCCACCTTATGCAAGCTAGTACCTGCCGGAAGCGCAGATTTAGAGACAAATGGAATTCTAATAGTTTGACCGATCTGCAACCCAGCTTTTAATACATCATTGGCGTTGACGATATCACCTACAGAAGCTTGATATCTTCGACTGATTCCAAAAAGTGTTTCTTTTGGATCGACTTCATGCATGATATAGGATTGCTCACCTAATCGTTCAACACGAAGGGAGTCGAAAGTCGAAGCCTTAGAATTTATAGAAAAACCAAAAAGAATAAAAAAGGTTAGAACAAAGCAGGGTTGATGTAAAGTTTTATATCTCATAGTCTAGTATGATTTAGGGCGATTTTAAAAGCGGCTAAAGTGAATTTGGAATCTTACAAAACAAGAATTATGCTAGAAAAGCAATTCCCAAAGCATTTCTGTTGAAATATAAAAATCGTTTTTTCTATTAAAAACAAGGGTTCAAGGAGTAATTCGTATCTTTTCTCCTGCAAAAAGCATATTCAATGAAAATCATTCTATCACAAGTTCTAATCCTTATTCTCATTTCGATGGGAACTAATTTTGCTCAAATCTCATCCAATGAGCCAAAGAAGGTGTTTATTTTTAAAATAGATGAAGATATCGATCCTGGAATGAATCGACGAGTGAAGCTAGCCTTGGAAAAGGCACAAGAAATGTCAGCAGACCTTATTCTGATCGAAATGGACACTTACGGTGGGGCAGTTAATGATGCGGATGATATTCGAACCATGATCTTGGAGTCAACCATTCCAGTTTATGTATTTATCAATAAAGATGCAGCCTCAGCAGGAGCATTGATATCAATCGCCACAGACAGCATTTACATGGCTCCGGGAGCAAGTATCGGAGCTGCTACAGTTGTAAATGGCACTGATGGTGCGGCTGCACCAGATAAATATCAATCCTACATGAGATCGATGATGCGAAGCACAGCTGAAGCAAAAGGAAGAGACCCTAAAATTGCGGAAGCAATGGTAGATGAAAAGATAAAGATCGAGGGAATAAGTGAAGAAGGC
>CAWUWQ010000015.1:0-4983 GCA_963926065.1 uncultured Algoriphagus sp. | reverse complement strand
TGATTCGAAGCGGAATATCATGAATGATCTTGAGGTAAGATTCCACGAGTTGCTTCTGTGTTAGATAAAAGTCCAGAATTAGGGTTTCCTCAGTGCTTAAGTTTTGGGAGGATTTTGCCACTTCTTCCAATCGATCAAACCTTAAGTCTAGTCGATGAAAATTAGGAATGGTTTCGACAAACTGAACTAACGAAAAGCTATCAGCCCATCTGGAAAAGAGCGCGTAGGCTTCTGCTGCTTTGATTGCTTGATTTGGGTCGCTAATCTGTTGCAGCGTTTTACCTTCGACAAAGTCAAATAACCTGTATAGCTTACCTTGAAATGCTACAATTCCAGACCCCTCACGATTTAAGATAGGAAGCGGAAGCTGGAAAGGCAGTTGTGTCAAATCTCCTGACTGGCTAAGGAGTGTAAGATTATCGTTGATTCGGTTCGGGTATTTAAAAACGTTTGAATTGAAATCTTGAAGAATAAATTTTCGTTCACCGAACTCGATCAAGAAAGTCTGATGGATTAATCCAGCCCCAAATTTGAAAAATTTGAAAACTCCCAAACCCTCTAGCTGAAATTGCTCAAGTAACGCTCCTATGTCCCTACGATCCATGAGTCAAAGCTAATTCTTCAAGTGAAAAAAGTACGAAAAAAAACAAAAAAGCCAGCCTATTTTAGACTGGCCTCTCATATAAAACATATTTACAGTTCTATTTGATACCAAATATCTTCACTTTCCCGTCTCCTTCTGAGCTAACTACCAATAGTGGAGATAAGCTGGGACTATCTTCGGCAGAAATAAACAACAATCCCTCTGGGGCATCACCTGTCTCCAAAACTTGAAGAAAATTAAACGAAGAGGTTCCGATCAGTTCATAAACCATCACCGCATCCACACGCTCCAAACCTACAAAGACTAAGGTTCGGTTATCAATCTTTCCCACAGTTATGGATTCAGGTTCAACACCTTTATTGTCACTTCTACCATCGTCGTATTTGGAAGAGAATGCTCCAATAAAGTCATTCTCGAGCTTATTGTAGTCTAAGACCTTTGCTCCCGTGCCACCATTCCATACAGTAAACGACCGAGCTCCAATTCCATATAACACATCAAAATCACCATCTCCATCAGTATCACCTGCGGAAGTGGTTACTGTATATCGTCCCAACTGATCATCTTTTCGGAGGTTTGCAGCATTCGGAAATTTAGTTGGGTCAAGCTTGAGGTCCTTAACACGAGATTCTTCGCTATAGCCAGCATAATCTCGTGTATCACCTTCATTTGCGGTCAGTAGGTAATGAGTATCGCCAATGGAAAAATTACTGATGGCATCGGGCATATAATAAGATAATAAAGGCCAGCTCTTCAAAGCCACTGAATTATCTCGATCGCTAGCATCCAACTCATTCCCAGGAATAGAATTATCCTTTAACCCCAAAGGGAAAACATCTGTAATCTCTTGCTTGATCAAATCAACACGTGCGATTCCATTATTCTCTTGAAGCGTCACCCAAGCAACCTCAGAGCCCTCCTCGATGGTAACGTATTCTGGCTCCATATCCTGAGAAAAAGAAGCTCTTGGCCCAAAAATCCGGAGCCCTTGACCAACCAAAGCCACCTGCTTACTTGCAAAGGCATCAAAGCCAACAGTAGCTACTTTAAAATTATTTACAATATCGATAATCGATACTGATCCCACTGGATCTATCGAATAATCACCATTTGGCTCACCTTCATTGGCTGTAACAATAAATCTAGCATTGGGACTAAAGGCCACCATATCAGGAAGTGCGCCAACCGTTACTCTAGCAATTGGGACAGTAAGCTTATCAGTTCTAAAAACAACGACAGTTCCATCATTTGTTCTTACATCTGCTTCTATCGCCATGGCTACCATTCCATTCATGACGGCAACACTATTTACCCCTCCACCGTATTGCGTGACATCAATTGAACTGGTAATAATTGGATTAGACGGGTTAGAAATATCCAAAACGTCAACTCTTGACGCTCCAAAATTATTTACTACAAAAAGTTTTTGGGTGATCGGATCATACGCAGAAATCTCTGCTGCACCAGTTCCACCAATGGTCGCAGATCCTACTTCTGAAAAATTCACATTTGCAATAACGAAGGGTTGTGGATCATCATTACATGATAAAAGTACTCCAAATATTAAAATTAAAAGGTATTTGTGCTTCATAAAATGGATTGTTTTGGCTTTAAATTGATTTATTTAATAGTCCGCAATTACGACCCGTAGCTCTAGTTAAGCTTTATGAATTGAGTTACTTTTTAATTACTATTTAAACCAGCATTAAGCTTTTACATAATTCTGAATTAGAGATTTGGTAACATATGCGGTGAATAAGTAAGGTCTGAATGGAAATATTTGGCTAAATCAAAATTAGATTCTTTGAAAAAGTCAATGAAAAATGGATATCTAGCCTAACAATTCTTTTGGCTTTAAAAGAATTTAAATACATTAGTAAAATTTATTTATTAAGTGTTTATTCTTTGTTAAAAAATTTAAAGAAAAACAACTAAACCCACCCCCTATGAATGTTACCGGAATTGATTGGGCAATCATTGCTGCATTCTTTATCGTCTCTTTGCTAATCGGTGTATTCACCTCAAAGAAAGCAGGAACCTCTGCAAAAGAATTTTTCCTTTCCGGAAGAAATATGCCTTGGTGGCTATTGGGAGTTTCAATGGTGGCAACCACTTTCTCCGCTGATACCCCAAACTTAGTAACTGACATTGTTCGGAAAAACGGAGTAGCTGGAAACTGGGCTTGGTGGGCTTTTCTGTTGACTGGTATGCTTACTGTATTCGTATATGCCAAACTTTGGCGTAGATCAGAAGTTACTACGGATTTAGAATTTTACGAACTTCGATACTCAGGAAAGGGAGCTGCCTTTCTTAGGGCATTCCGAGCGATTTATTTAGGAGTCTTCTTCAATGTGGTGATCATGGCTACAGTATCACTGGCTGCTATCAAAATCGGCGGAGTGATGCTAGGGCTGAGTCCGGTCCAGACATTACTTATTGCATCGATCGTCACAGTGATATACAGTTCACTTGGCGGTTTGAAAGGTGTATTATTAACTGACTTTTTTCAGTTTTTCATTGCGATGATAGGTGCTTTTGCAGCAGCATATTACATCCTTGATCTCCCTCAAATCGGTTCTTTGAATAATTTATTGACTCACGAAAACGTAGCGGGGAAGCTTGACTTCCTTCCTGATTTCTCGGATCCAAATGCCTATATCCCTTTATTTTTGATGCCTATAGCGATTCAGTGGTGGGCCACATGGTATCCAGGAGCGGAGCCAGGGGGTGGAGGTTACATTGCGCAACGTATGCTTGCTGCCAAAGATGAAAAGAATGCCATCGGAGCGACACTGTTCTTCAACATTGCTCACTATGCAATACGGCCTTGGCCATGGATTTTAATTGCTTTGGCTTCGCTGATTGTCTTTCCAAATGTCTCTGATATCTCAGCCGCCTTCCCTAATATTCCTGCTGACAAACTCGGCGATGACTTGGCATATTCGGCGATGCTGACATTCTTACCCACTGGCTTGATCGGGATCGTTTTAGCCTCCTTGATCGCTGCGGTGATGTCGACACTTTCTACCCATTTGAACTGGGGATCCAGCTACATTGTCAATGATTTTTACCTTCGATTTTTGAAGCCAGAAGCTACAGACAAACAACTTGTTGCTGTGGGAAGAATCTCGACGGTAGGCTTAATGGCCTTATCAGCTGTGCTCGCTCTAGCACTTTCCAGTGCCTTGGATGCCTTTAATATTCTCCTTCAAATAGGCGCCGGAACAGGACTGATCTTTATCCTGAGATGGTTTTGGTGGAGAATCAATGCATACACTGAGATCTCTGCAATGGCCATTTCTTTTGTTGTAGCCATTTTCTTCGAGGTCATCAATCCAAAAGTAAACTGGATTTTAATACCAGAGAATCAGGCCTACCTGAAATTAGTTTATAGCGTTTCAATTACCACTGTCGGCTGGCTTTTGGTAACGTTCTTGACTCAACCGGAGAAGGATGAAGTGCTCTTAAGCTTCTATCGTAAAGTAACTCCAGCAGCGTTTGGATGGAAAAAAGTTCTTGATCGTTATCCTAATGAAAGACAAGTCATTGGGCAACTTCCAAAAGAAATCGGACTAATGATGATCGGCTCAGCGATGGTCTATGCGGCACTATTCTCCACAGGATTTTTCATTTATGGAAATATGCTTGGAGGATCCATCGCAGGAGTGATTGCTCTAATTGGAGGTGTGATTATTATCCGTTCTTGGAAAAACCTGAATTAATCTAAAAATTTAACTGAATTCATCAGGTGGGCCATGTCCACCTTGATGTATTCAATTACTGGAGCAAGGGAGTCATTTTTCATTGCAGTATTGAAATAAAGTGCTCCTCTCAAAAAGTGTTGCGTAGAATCGGTCACAAAAAACTGGAACTGAGTAGGTACCTCTCCCTCTAATTCTGCCACAACTGCAATATAGCCTTCCGGTGTGACCAAGATCCCTTCTTCAATCCCGTAAGCCATTTTTTGATGCTTGGCGGTAAGCCTAAAAGCATCTTCTGAGAGCGATTTGAAATCGATATTTTTCCCATCAATCTTTTTGTAAGTGAGATGAACTTTTGCTCCAAAATCAGCATAATTCAAGTTAATCCAGGCATCCTCTTTCAGGTTAAAAGAGTCTTTTTCAACTTGTGAGGATTCGGAATAATCTAGTGTATAAGGATAGCCATCTGTCAACTTCAGAAATGTATGGGCTGGCAAATCAATTCGATTATACCCTTGCGGTTTTGGTAAGAAATTCTGCTCACATGAAGCAAACAATAGAAGATACAAAACAAAGGGAAAAGCTTTTCTCATGATTTAAAATTAGACAATCGATTTGATTTCAATTGAGAATAGTAGATTTTTAACATTAAACAAACCCCAAAACAAGATGAAAAAG
>CAWUWQ010000014.1:0-4894 GCA_963926065.1 uncultured Algoriphagus sp. | reverse complement strand
TCCTTTAGCTTTTCTCAAACGTTCACTGACGCTATTGAAGCGAAACAAACTGCTGAGCAAAATGCATTGAAAGCCAAGCGAGATTTGGATCGAATTCGTGTGGAAGCAGAGCAAACTATCGCCGCTGCAACTGCCGAAGCTGAGGCTTTGAGACTTCAGAAAATGAATATCTCTCCTGATTTGATCGAATTAAGAAAAATCGAAGCTAATCTAAAGGCCATTGAGAAGTGGAATGGTATCCTTCCGGAAGTGACTGGTGCTGGCGCAATTCCATTTATTGGAGTTGGTGGAAATAAAAACTAATAAGATTCTATAAGTCTTCATTTTGGAAAAGCGTGTCTTTGAATTTAAATTCTAAGCACGCTTTTTTTATTTGACTTGAAATCCTGTGAGTGAAAAAGACCAATTCTAGTTAGAAACGGATAAACCTTTAAAAAGCTGCTTCTGGTTTTGAGGAAATTAATTATAGGATGTATTAACAATAGACTAAATATCAACCTATTGCCCCCTCCTACTAGTCGAATTTATTTTGAATATAATGGACTGAAAAAATATTTTTATAGCTTCGTAATACTCCCTATCCTTTCCTCCATGAAGAAAAATCAAATCAACCCCCTCGCACTTTTAATTCTATTTCTGTCACTTTCTGCCTGTCAGCAAGAAGAAGTCAAACAATCAGAACTGGTTGATCCAAATTTGGAATACAAAACCTACGAATCCAAGCCCACTGATTTAGTGATTTCTAGAAGCGATTATGCCAATCGATTGTATGGATTTTGGCTTGGGCAATGCATTGCAAACTGGACAGGGCTTGTCACCGAAATGGATAAAATTGGTGGAGAAGGGAAAGACGGAAAAGGATCAGGATTCTACACCAGAGCAAATTGGGGAGGCCCCGACGAACCTGCAATCTGGGAGGAAATCGGAATGGACATGGGCAGGAATATCGATTTTGTGATGGAAGATCAAGGAGGCATTTGGGGAGCGGATGATGATACCGATATCGAATACATCTACCAAGCGCTCATGTATGGAAATAAAACGACTTCGCTAAGTTCTGAGCAAATTCGAAATGGTTGGCTCAAGCATATTTACTCCGATGAAAACACACCTTTCATTGGAAAAGATGGCATTTCGAAAGAGAATTACCTTTGGGTTTCCAATCAAACGGCTCATGATCTGATGCAAAAAGGATTACTTCCTCCAGCGACAAGTGATCCGGCAAATAACAAGGATTATGAAATGATTGATGCCCAATTGACCACAGAGATTTTTGGTTTTTTCGCTCCGGCCCGGCCAGATATTGCGCTGGAAATTGCTTCACTTCCCATTCAAACTACCGCCAGGTCCAATGCCCAATGGGCAGCGGAGTTTTATGTGATCATGTACTCCTTGGCTTCATCAGCTGACCAAACCAAACCTATAAAAGATCAATTATTGTGGATGGCGGATCAAGCTCGAACAAGGCTTCCGGAAAACTCCGTGGTAGCAAGTATGCATGATTTTGTAAAAGCAAGCTATGACTCAGGTATTCCATGGGAAACTACCCGAGACAGCCTTCATATCAAGTATCAAATCAATCAAGAAGCAGGTAATGAGTGGTACACTAAGGATCCGGTTTGCAATGGTTGCTTTGCTGCTGGAATCAATTTTGGAGCGAGTATGGTCAGTTTATTCTATGGCAAAGGTGATATCAAAGAAACCATCAAAATCGGAGCTTTGGCAGGTTGGGATTCAGATAATCCAACCGCCACTTGGGGAGGACTTTTAGGTTTCATGTTAGGCAAAGAAGGCGTAGAAGAGGCTTTTGGGAGAAAATTCGCAAACAAATTCAATATCCACAGAACTCGGGGAGGCTTCCCAAATAACGGAATCGACACCTTTGATAATATGGCGAAAACTGGAGTTTTTGTAGTAGATCGAATGGTACAGGAAAAAATGGGTGGGGGAGTAAATCTGGAAACAGACGAGTGGTATATTCCTGTTGAACCGATTACTATCGAAAAGGCTATTATTTCTAGGTAACCTTTAGTTGTAGAAAAGGCAAAACAAAATCTTCTTAAATAAGATTTTTGTAAACTAATTTATTGATTCTATCTTAAGGAAAAATTTGACACATGAAAACTATCCGGATTTTTCTATTGATTTTCTTTTTGGGATTTATTGCAAATGCCCAAGAAAAAAAAACAATGGTCAGAACTACTAGAAGTGGTGACTTAGAAGGTAAAGTTTTTAATAAAATTACGGGGGAAGTGATTACCAATATGCAGCTAATGGGGCTTGTAAAGGAAAAACCAGGATTAAAAATGGAATCATTTTACGACAAATACGGCGACCTAGAAAAAAGCCTTTACGATCCGAATAATCCTTTCAAAGATTATTCTAAAGACCCCAATAAACGTCCGAAAATCGGTGAATCTTTTCCGGAATTTGTATTCAAAACTATAGATGAGGAAGAATTTAGTAGCGAAGATTTAAAAGGAAATTGGGTATTAATTCATTTTTATCCAATTACACGGTTTATCAATAAAGAACGCTGGAAGAAATTATCATTAGACCTCCAAAAAGCACGCGAGAGTTTTGAGATTGTGTGTTTTGGAGTTTTCGCTTATGATGATGACTTAATTGAGCCAGTCGGTGAATTTAAACAGGAGATTAGATTAGTAAATAACGGGAACGGTTTTTATTCAAAATATCATATAATCGAGATTCCAACTACTGTTCTGATCAATCCAGAGGGAATTATTGTGAAATACTTTTACGAAAGTGATCCAATCGATTTCCTTTCTTTTCTAAAGGATACTTCATCTGATAATTGATAATAATTTTTCCCTTTGTGATCCTCATTGAACACTTTGTGGCTTTGTGGCTAAAAAACTTTCTGAAAAAGCTGACCAAGAATTATTCTCGGTCAGCCTTTTCTATAAAACCCCAATTTCCTACTTCATATACGCCTCTCGGATCGCTCGGAACTCTGAGCTTGGCTTCCATTTTGGCCAAGTCTCCGAATTGGCTAGATTTCTTCCTACGGAATAGAGCAATTGAACATCATCCACTGCTCCATCTAGATTCCATCGGCTAGTATCGTATTCATCGGAAGGCTTGTGATAGTACTTCTGCACATATTCATCCTCCAGTTGCTTCCCATATTCTTTTCCTTTCTCAAAGTGGTCTATTCCCGTTCCGATATACAAAGCTGGAATCCCAACTTTTGCAAAGCTGAAATGGTCAGACCGAAAGTAATAGCCCGCCGTTGGGGTAGGATCCGGAGCTGAGTAGCGACCCACTTTTTCCAATTCCACATTGAGCAAATCTTCCATATCACTCTGCCCTACTCCAATGATGGACACATCCTTCATTTTCCCGTAGGGGTTAATGCCATCCATATTGATGTTTCCAACTGTTTTTTCCTTCGGGTAAATCGGATTCAAGGCATAGTAAAGCGAACCCCAAAGTCCCTGTTCCTCAGCTGTCACGGCTAGAAAAATCACCGTACGTTCAGGTTTCTCATCTGTACTAAAGGCTTTTGCCAAAGCAAGCAAAGCTGCTGTTCCGGTAGCATTATCCAATGCACCATTGTAAATAGAATCGCCTGTTTCGTCTGGCTTTCCGATCCCCAAATGGTCCCAATGGGCAGAATAAATCACATATTCCTCAGGCTTAGTTGAGCCTGTTACTTTGGCAATCACATTTTTAGAGACATCATATTTTGCGGCAACAGCAAGCGAAGAACTTGCTTTCAAATTCATGGGCACAGCTTGAAAATCGGCTTTTCTTGCTTTAGCCAGCATTTCTCGATCATTCATTCCCGCCATTTCGAAGAGCTTATTGGCTATTGGCAAAGTCACCCAACCTTCGAATCCCAGCTTGTAATTATCTTGACCTCTGTCATCTAGGTAAAGCTGAGATGCATTCCAACGATTTTGCACGACATTGAAACCGTATCCCGCAGGAATGGTATTGTGGACAATCAGCACGCCAAGCGCTCCATGACGGATGGCCTCCTCATATTTATAAGTCCAACGACCGTAATAAGTCATCGTATTTCCTTTGAAAAAAGCTTCATCTTCTGTTCCAAATCCGGGATCATTGACTAGCATCATCACGATCTTTCCGGTGACATCGATATTCTTATAATCATCCCAACCATATTCCGGAGCGACTATTCCAAATCCCGCAAATACGATTTCCGCATCCTCAAAACTTACCAGTGAATCCGTTCGCTGAGTCCAGATCACATAGTCTTTCAGACCTTCAATCGTGATGGATTCATTGGCGGATTTGATAATCATCTCAGCAGCAGCGGTGCTATTGATCGACACCATCGGGACATCCTGAAAGTAGGATTCTCCATTTCCAGGCTCTAAACCCATGGTTTTGAATTCAGACTCCAAATAGTTGATCGTCTTTGTCTCTCCTTCGGAAAAAGGCATTCGGCCTTCAAATTCATCCGATGCTAAAGTTATAATATGAGATTCAAGGTCTGAAACCTGAAAAGTGTAGCTCTCTTTTTTAGGTTCAGAACAAGCCAAAAATGCAACTGGAATAGCCAGCAAGGCTAGTGGTTTCAATTTCATAATTTAAGTTAATTTGATGATGAATGGATTGAGGAATTTAGGCAATAAACTGGACCATTTCATTTAAAGACCTTTAGCTTCCACTATTCGATATTTGTATTGTCGACTTACCATAGTCAGATTTGCATTCTAAAAACAGACTCATTACGAAAAACTTGGAGGGCTTTCAATCTCCAATCTCAATTCTCCTATTCTCTTTTCCCTAACGCTAAAATCTCTCAACCTCTTCTCCTATTACTCGCATTTCCACCTCCACCAAAAAGAATCCCCGCTCCTAATACAAATCCGAAGTCATACCAGCCGCCGGTATTATTCAC
>CAWUWQ010000013.1:0-12577 GCA_963926065.1 uncultured Algoriphagus sp. | reverse complement strand
ATTGCTGTTAAAAAATATCGTGGTTTGGTGTCCGTAAGAAAATTTGAATGCAGAATAATCTGAAAGTTCCCAATTGAAATTAAACGCTAAATCCCAGGGCGTATAGCTGATTGGATTGAGAAGTAGAAATAAGTCTTCCTCAACTATAGGTCGGTTTCCAAGAGAATTTCCAATTCCATAGAAAATCATATTTGGATTGTCTATCGTTGCTTTTAGGCCAATATTTCCAGTTACATCAAGTTTAATTGAGGAGTTTGGAGAATAGGTAAATTTGGCCAAAACCCCATGAATTTGTTGATTAATTGGCGTGAAGTAAGGCTGATAAGAGCCTGGTATTATTGTTCCGGCATCCGTAGTATTAGTGCTGTTTTGTATAGGGAGGTGTGGCCCAAAGCGGACTTCTTTGGAATCTCCGTGGGTGTAAGAATATCCTAATTCGATACGGGTGAAAGGAAGTTTCAAGACTGGGTAAAGAAACCATGCACCAAAGGAGTTGACAAAATTATCATCCTCAAATGATGAATGTTGAATCCATAATCTTCCTGTAAATTTCCCCTCATAATCTCTTCCAAATGAAGCTTTTAAGGTAGTTGGAGTGATTGTCTGATCTAAGCTTGAAAGCGTATAAAAATAGGATTCTTTAGCAGCTGCTAAATTGAGGGTAAAGCCAGATTTGATTTTTTGATCGAGTTGTAATCCATATAGCCCAACACCATTTTCCCAGGAAGTTGATGCTACAAAACCACCAGATAAAGTGATAGTAGTTCTTGTTGGAATAAAAGAGCTGGTATTTCTTACAGTAAAAGTGGAAATCAATTGACCAGCTTGATAAGAACTTATTGATGCAGTGATTTTTGGTTGTAGCAATGCTGAGGTGTAAAACCCGAACTCGCCTTCCAGAAAAGAAAAATTCATTGGTTGCGAATCTGAAAAATAACCTGTGTAGATACTAAATACGGGGGAAGTGGCTTTTTCTATTTCCTGCTTTAATGCTTTAGCGGCTTCATTATCGGGATAAGGATCAAGAATTTTATCCAAGTATTTAAAGCTTTTTTTTGGGCTTCTTCCAAGCCAGTAATTTAGTTGTCCTAGTAGTTGATTGGCCTCAGGATCATCAGGATTTTCTAGAATAAACGATTCTAGGACTGGAACAGCCTCACGAAAAGATTGAAGTTCATATAATATTCTACCGTAATCCAGTTTTATGAATTGGAGGGCAGGGTAGGCTGCAATAGATTTAGAAAAATACTCCTTTGTCTTTCCAAAATCTTTGGACCAATAAAACGCTTGACCTCTAACTCGAATTAGGTTTTCATCTCCAGGATAAGATGACTCCATGACCTTTAGGATTTCAGAAGCCTCTCTAATTAGACCCTCGTTCAATAAATTTTTAGACAGCGTAAGGCTATCAAAATAACCTTGGGATTGGGCGTTACAATTTATAGAATAAATGAAAACCGAAACAATACAAAGATATTTCCCAAATCTGCCTGCTATTTTTGCAAATATTAAATCGGCGTTTCTTATTTTAAATGCCACAAGGTTGAAGCTTTTTTATAATGTAAACTTCTTTATTCAATAGCTTAGGCATTGAAATAAAGTTTGAAGGTAATGATTTAGAAGATTATTTATTCTTCATGGCCTCTTTCATGTTTTCACTATCCCAAGCTTGGTCATTCAGGGAGAATTTTCGGGTGAGTTCGCCGGAGAGTAGTGCTTCTTGCTGCTCGATTTGAAGTTTGACTACTGAGATGTATTTCTTTTCGTCGTTTTTGTATTTAGCGAGAATTTTCAACGCGGACTCATCGTATTCTCGAAAGTTTAATCCTAATCGATGCACAGTATGAGCTCTGAAACCAAGTTTTATAAGCGCATCTTGACCCATTCGAATAGAAGTGTCTAAATGTTCACGATAGATATTTTTGACTCCCATTTCTATCAGTTCGTAGGTATCTGTTCGATTTTTCGCTCGGATCATGATTTCCAGATTCGGAAAATTTTTCTTGCAGAGTTCGACAAGTTTCCGGTTTGTCTCTGGATCATGAATCGCAGAGATTAGAATGATGGCATCTTCAGCTCCTGCTGCTTGGAGTAGGTCCAAACGCGTGGCATCTCCATAATGTACTTTGAATCCCATTTTCCGTAGGAAGTCTACTTGATCTGGATCAAAATCTAGGACTGTAGCCTCTACTCCATTCGCGCGAAGAAATCTCCCCAAAGTAGAGCCGAAGTGAGAGAAACCTACCAAGATCACACGATTCTTGACTTCAATGGAATCCATTTCCCTATCGCTGTCATTGATTTTAGTAAGTCTAGGCAAAAGGAATTTATCCATCAAAACCATCAAAATAGGTGTGATGGTCATACTCAGCGCAGTGATCGCCATAAGGTAATCGGAATTACCTTGATCTAAAATCCCAAGCTGGAGCGCAAATGCGTAAGTGACAAAGGAAAACTCACCGACTTGAGATAGGCCAACTGCAAAAGAGAGATTTTCTGGGATACTTAATTTTTTGAATTTCCCTATTCCAAGAATAATCCCTGTTTTTAAAGCAATGATCAAAATGGTTGCGCCGACGATAATGGACGTATTTTCAAAAATCAGATTGAAATTGATAGTTGCGCCAACAGCCATAAAAAAGAGTCCAAGTAAAAGTCCCTTGAAAGGATCTAAGTCAGATTCCAAGGCATGTTTGTATGGGCTGTTTGCGAGGATTACTCCCGCCAAGAATGTCCCTAAAGCAGGGCTCAGTCCAACTAATTCCATTAAAAAAGCGATTCCTACCACAATCAATAAGGCAGAGGCAGTGAATAATTCACGGAGTCTGGTTTTCGAAACCCAGTTTAACAGCGGACCGAATCCAAATTTTCCTAATAAAACAACTACGCCAATAGCTCCAAATATAAAGAGTGTCTGCAGCCAGCCTGGATAGCTTTCGATCAAGCCATGCGACCCTACTTCAGTGTCTATTGGAACTGAACCAACAACTACCAAAAGTGGGAGAATTGCCAAAATCGGAATGACTGCAATGTCCTGCATCAATAACACTCCAAACGAAAGCTTACCCGCTTGACTTTCCATTTGGTTTTTTTCCTTGAGTGATTGGAGTACAATCGCCGTGGAAGAAAGTGCCATGGAAAGTCCAACGGCAAGGGAAACTTGCCAAGAAAAACCCAAACCAATTCCTATCCCAAATAGAATTCCCGAGGTTACCAATACTTGGGTAAGCCCAACTTGAAGAATCAGTTTTTTCATCCGCCAGAGATTTTTAGGTTCTAGCTCCAAACCGATTAAGAATAGCATCATCACAACTCCAAATTCGGCTTTGTGCATGATGTCTTCACCTTCTTCCAAAAATCCCAATAAGTAAGGTCCGATAACGATTCCCGCAATCAGGTATCCTAAAACTGACCCCATCCCGAGTCGCTTGGCGATCGGTACACAGACAATGGCAGCAAAAATAAATATGATGGCTTGTGGTAAAAATCCTTCCATATTTAGTCGTTTTTGGAGTAAAATTGCTGCAATGACTCTTCATCCAATAGGACTGAATCTCGAAGCTGTATCACTAATTCTCGGTATTTATCCGCACTTGATTTTAACTTTTCTGTACTAATCTGATGAGTTCCTCCAACGTGAAAAACCGGTAAGTAATTCATGTGACAAAGCTTAGAAGTTTGCTCAAAAGGCTGTAAAAGCTGCCGAAGTGTGAATCGATTTTTTCCGTCTGGGCCATAAGTTTCTGCTGTGCCTCCAGAGGTAATTGCATTGAGGATGTACTTATTCTTCAAATAAACACCTCCAGGACCGTAAGCCCAGCCAAACTCCAGAACTATATCTATCCATTGTTTCATCAAAGGAGGGCAGGAGTACCAATAAAATGGGTGTTGCCAGATGATCACGTCAGCTTCGAAAAGTGCCTCTTGCTCAGCTTGGATAGAAATATTGAATTCTGGATATAACTCATATAAATCCCGAATTTCTACATTTTCGAGATTGGAAATCGCAAGAACCAATGCAAGGTTTGCCTCAGAATGTTCAAACTTTGGGTGTGCAAAAAGCACTAATACTTTCCTCATTTGAGATTATCCTTTAAAGTCTATTTTCTTATGTGATCCATCACAAAAAGGCTTGTTTTGACTAGCTCCGCATCTACAAAAAGCTGAAACTTTGTTCGTCTTTTTCGTTTCTCCAGAAGGTAATTTTACCTCAAGATTTCCATAGACCATTAAGGGGCCATTTGGAATTGCTTCTACAATTTGCTCAGAACTCGAATATTTATTTTCAGCTTTCTTTTCTTTAAAGTAATATCCCAAAGCACCACTGGGGCATTTTTGAACTTGGTTTACTATTTTTTCCGTAGCGGTTTCTTTCACATTGATCCATGGTCTTGCTTTTACATCAAATACCTCAGGGAGTCCATTTACGCAATTCGCAGAATGAATACATTTGCTTGCTTCAAATGTGATGATTACCTCTCCGTTCGAGTATTCTTTGATTGTTTGATCCTCTTTCATGATTTTTTGTGGTTAAACTTCAAATTACCACAGAATGAAATGATTGTAAGCTATTAAAGCAAAAAAAGTGATCAAAAAATTTGATCACTTTTAAAGTAAAAGACCTAAAATAATACGTTCAAAATTAGAAAGTCCTAAGGTGGGAGTTGAGAAGGTCATTCCATTTATTAGCCATGACCCGTTCTCCCAATTGGCTTGTAAATAGCTCACCATCATAGATTTCAATGGTCCTAGCGAGGTGTTTTGGATCCTTGAAGTGCAGTTGGATTGCTAGATATTCGAGGATACTTCGCTTTTCTGAGCCCACAACCACAATTCTGTTTTTTTCTTGGATGCTGACTTTTGCAACTTCATTCAAATCAAAGACTGCTTGCTGAGGAAAATCGCCATACCTGAAATAGATTAATTTATTGTTCAGCTTGTCTAAACCAAGAGTATAGTGTTTTCTCCATCTGTCCACCACAGTTGGGTTTACTCCGTGTTCTTTGTTCAACTCGTTAAATGAATGGGCATTTGCTTTTTCGGTACGTTTTGCCTTTAATGAATAAAGGGCAAAAGGAGCGATAAAACCTGTAATTAATAAAGTGGACAACGTAATGGTTGTCATATCAATAGTTTGCATGAGTGTAGGTTTTTTTGATGAATTGATTTTAAAATAGCTGAGGGCTCAGCCGATGAAATCAATCAGACCTACCAGGGATAGAAAAAGTGAAGAAAAAGGGATTTAACATCAAAAAGGACAACAGTCTTTTTGAGATACTCTTGCAGTGAGAGTTCGGTTATTATAGTTCTCGAGAAGGTTTCCCAGCAGGAATTCAGCTTTCCAAAAAGCTGCCAGTCAATCTTAAAGCTTGGAATCTCAACGGAGAGATTTGTACTTGAGATTTCAATTTCAAAATCCTGCGAAAAATCAAAATTTGCTTGGATAGAAACTTGTTGATTTTTAATCTGAGAAACCTGATCAAAAGAAGAAACTGCTATCATTCCAATGATCCAACTAAGGGAAATCATAAGTATTGAGAGCAGTTTCTTCATTTTTATTTTTTGATTTCGCTAAGTTTCAAAAGAAAAAATAACAAAACCTACAAGCATGCGGTACTATTTTTTGAGAGCGAAAATTTCCAGATCAGTTGCCCCCGAAAGGATTGAAACCTTATTCCAAGGTTTACTTGGGAACAGAATAGCTGTGATCGTTAATTCCCCATCATTGACAAATAACTCGATCGAAGATGCATCGAGAAAAATCCGAACTTTCTCAGCTTCCCAACTCATAGGAGCGCTAAAAGATGCTGCAAAATCTGGATGAAAATCACTACTTCCGGCTCTGGATCTATCTACAGATACTAAGCCATTTTCCTTTGAAATAAGCACTTGTTCGCCCAGATCATTGCTTAATTGAATAGCAAAGTTCTCTGATACATCGGCAATGATTTCTGAACTTTGAGATGGAAGGGCACTTTCTGAACTGGAAATCGAATAGGATTTGGATCTTAAGTTTTCCAACTCCTTTACAGGACTGGTTTTTAATAGCAAAGTGCCACTAACCTCAAATAAACTAAGCACTCTAGGTACAGTGGTTGCTGATCGCCAAGTTTCGGTAGGTACGTCTTGGGCATAAAGCCAATTACTCATCCAACCAATTAATACAGTTCGGTTTTGGTCTATTGGTAGGTTACTCCAGGTTACTCCTGCATAATTATCTGGCCCATAATCCATCCAGCGTATCATTTGGTCATCGGCGGTGAAAACGCCATCCTTAAACTCTCCGATAAAATATTGCGTGGCAGATCCTTTTTGTGGACCTCCAGGATTAATACTCACCAATAAAACCCATTTTTGGGATCCGTCCGGACTGGTAAAAGGTAGTAGATCTGGACATTCCCACACTCCTCCATGTGCACCGATTCCTAGTCCAAATTCACTTTCGAAGGTCCAATCGATCAAGTTAGGAGAGGCATAAAACTGGATCCGATCAAGTACTGCTAAAGTCATTATCCACTGCTGAGTCCCATCCGAATTAGTGACCTGCCTTACTTTTGGATCTCGAAAATCTTTGATTCCTTGATTCTGGAGTACTGGATTGCCTTTATATTTGGTCCAAGTCCTTCCTTTATCCAAAGAATAGGCAATCGCCTGACTTTGATACTCCAAGCTGCCGCTCCGCTCAGCAACCATGTCATGATAGGTGAAAATTGCGACTAGCGGAGGATTAGTTATTGTGCCTAATCCAGAGCTGTTTTCTGAATCGAGAACTGCGCTTCCTGAGAAGATATAGCCAAGCGAATCTGGAGCTAGTGCTATTGGTAGATTTTCCCAATGTATCAAATCCTTGGAGACCGCATGTCCCCAATGCATTGGGCCCCAAACCGTAGAATCTGGATAAAACTGATAGAAAAGATGGTATTCGTCATCTAAATAGATCAGACCATTAGGATCATTCATCCAACCAGTAGTGGGAGTGAAGTGATATTCAGGTCGGTACTTTTCACCAGATGAATCCTTAAAAACAACGGGTTCATTTTTTGTACAGCCATATAAGGCTAGCGACAGTAAAACTGTTAGAAAGGGATTTATAAACTTCATCTCAAGTAATTTTAATGCAATATATAGCTTGAATCCTCAAAAAAGGATAAAATTAAAGCTAGACTATCTTTCTGTTTTTATTCTTTGCTAGGAATTGTAGTTTTACAGCGGATTACTAAATCATTGAATTTTTATGAAAGGAATTATTTTGGCCGGAGGATCCGGCACAAGACTTTATCCGTTAACGCTGGCTGTCAGCAAGCAATTAATGCCGGTTTATGATAAGCCGATGATCTACTATCCGCTATCAGTTTTGATGATGTCAGGAATCAGAGAGATTTTAATCATTACAACTCCAGAAGATTCGGAAGCTTTTCAAAGACTTCTAGGAGACGGTTCTCAAGTAGGTTGTAAATTTGAATATGCTGTTCAACCAAGTCCGGATGGCCTTGCTCAGGCCTTTATCATTGGAGAAGACTTTATAGGCAAAGACAAAGTAGCTCTAGTTTTAGGGGATAATATTTTTTATGGTTCGGGCCTTCACAAGACACTTCAGGAAAACACCAATCCTGAGGGTGGGGTAGTTTTTGCCTATCATGTCAATGACCCTAAACGATATGGTGTGGTGGCTTTCGATGAAAATCAAAAAGCAATCAGCATTGAAGAAAAGCCCGAAAACCCAAAATCCAATTATGCTGTTCCAGGGCTGTATTTTTATGATAATAGCGTGGTGGAAATAGCTAAAAATATCAAGCCAAGCCCAAGAGGGGAGTTGGAAATCACGGACATCAATAATGAATACTTGAATCAAGGGAAGTTGCAAGTAGCTATTCTGAATCGAGGCACTGCCTGGTTGGATACTGGCACACACCAATCGCTTTTACAAGCAGCTCAATTTGTCGAAGTTATCGAGGAGCGTCAAGGGTTGAAGATCGGATGCATTGAAGAGATTGCTTACCGAAATGGTTTTATCGGAAAAGAGCAACTGCTCGAAGCTGCCGATAAGCTAGGGAAAAGTGGCTATGGAGGCTATCTCCGGAAGTTGATTTAAAATAAAAAAGGGCTAAATCATAAAGATTTGGCCTTTTTTTTTTTGACCGGTTGTATGAGCTAATAGTTTAATCCTCCCTTAAGCAGGTAGAGATTTATGACTTTTAGAAAATCAAGATAAGTCCTCAATTGGGTCAACTTTAGTTATAGGTCCTCAAGCCAGTTAACTAAAGGAAATAAACATATTGGGAAATAGGTTGAAATAAGTGGTTTTGGCGTTTTAATGTTATTTCTTGATCAATTGCGCTAAACTGATTCGCAGAATTTGCCCCATGTTTGAAGCTTCTAAAAATTTATCATTTCCATAATGCTTTGCTAGCTCCTGCTTCAGGGAATTGATGTTTGCAGGCAGAGAAATACGATCATGTTCCATAGCTCTCAGGATATCTTCGATCCCTTTATGCGAAGAACGAAGACGATGCGCAATCAGAGCACGTTCCTCTTTTTGATATTGATGCATCGATTCAGGAGTGATGAATTTCATTCCCAATTCGATCAGGACATTATTTTCCTTGAAATATTGGGGCAGATAAATTGATTTTTTTCCTTCGTAAGACTGCTGGTCAAAGTCAATCGCTCGAATCCGGTAATGGGTTTCTTCAAAATCCGGGGTGACATCGATGACAAAATTTGAGGAATGCATATCGCCAAGAAGTCGGACAAAGCAACGTTCGTTGAACTTCACAAACTCTTTTGCCAATCGAATAGGGTTCAAATGAGGATCCTGCATATGGAGTCGCATAAATTTATCACCTGGAATTCCGGCTATATGCTCTTCAATTAAGGTGTTCTTGTGTACGAGGTAGCTGATTCGATTTGGAGAAAGTAAGTGCTCCAACTCTAAGCCATAAAGTCGTGAAGCATCTGCATTTTTGATGTAGAAGTAATCAAAGTTATCATTGATTCGATTCACTATCCGTACACGAAAGGGCTGCGTATTCCCGTAAACACAGAGGTCAATCCGATCTACGTAGAGATGCTCTATGACAGACATGTCACCGCCAGCTTTAAGCAATGCATAGATTTTCTTGACATTCAGATGAATTTCTTCCCGATCCGATTGATCATAGAAAACAGTTTCCCAAAGGGTATCTTGATCTTTTGAATCGTAAAGCGCAATGGAGTTGCTATATCGAAGCAACTCATGGTAGTGAATAGGAATATCTACCTCTCTCGAGTATTTGATCAGGTACCTTCTTAAGCCCGGATTGATCTTATAGACAATCTTTTTTTTACTAATCAGCGCCATGTCTAGAAGTCTACGTGTTGACTCTTCTTTAGATTTCGATCAAAAATAAATGGCCCAAAAGGTAGCACACTGGCCATAAGAGCAAATAAGGTCCTGCTAAAGCCCCATTTTAAACTTCGGGCGGTCGGAAAAACTAAGTAGATATACAGGAGAAAAAGCGCTCCATGTACCCAGCCTATGTAGGTTACCGCCTCAGGCATATCCATTGTGTATTTCAAAGGCATCGCAATAAATAGCAATAGTATAAATGAAGTTCCTTCGATCAAACTGATCCATCGAAATCGTTTGGCCCATGTGGTTTGTTCAGGAGTCATATATTTATTTTTTAGAAATATTGAATAAAATCTTAAGTGAATTCCAAAGTTTTACCTTCAAATCCCGGTCTTCTGCGATCACGCTCAGGGAATCTGCAAATAAATATTCGGTTTCTTCTTCAGTATGAATGGTATATTCTATGGCTGGAAGAGCATTGATCGGATGCTTGATTCGACCAAATTTCAAGACTTTATGCGCATTCAAATCCATAAATTCTTCCAAGCTTCTACCTTCTAGATTTTTAGAGGAGATCATCCCAGCTTCATTCATGGAATGATTAACCGCTTGGATCATTTTCACCATCATTTCCATCACTTCATCAGCCAGTTTTTCTTCCTCATGAAGAATCAAAACTCCATTTTCGAAATTGCCACGAATTGGAATAGGTTCTTTATAAATCACTAAATCCTCAGCTGCTGGTTCCTGAACGATTGACGATTCAGAGGTGCTAACTGCTTTAGGAATTGAATTTTGAGGCTTTTCTTGAATTGGGGTTAGAACTGATTTTCCCGAAAGAGGCTTGGTTTCAAATTCTTCTTTGATGAGAAAAAGATCCTCTGTCAAAATATATTGTAATTGCTGGATATTCATTTCTTCCATAGTGGGAAATTGCTCATAAATCACCTGAACACAAAAAAAGCCGAGGGTTTAATCTCGGCTTTTCTAGAAAATCTTAACTTTCTATTGATCAATCTAGGTTAAAAATGCTTTTCAATTCCACGGCATCTTCTGGTTTCATTCGCTTGGCAAGTACCAATCGGAGCTGCCGTCTTCTCAGCGCACCTTCATATTGCTCGATTTCCTCTTCTGTTTCCGGCACTACCTCTGGAACTTCGATTGGTTTTCCATTTTGATCCACTGCCACAAAAGTAAAATAGGCACGATGTGTCATTACTTTTTTATTTGCTGGAATATCTTCTGCAGTGACTTCGATGAAAACTTCCATTGAGGAATTAAAGGAGCGAGTTACCTTAGACATCAAGGTTACCACATTTCCTAAAGCGATTGGTTGCCTGAAAGAAATATTATCTGCTGAGGCAGTTACTACGATTCGATTGGAATGCTTTTGAGCAGCAATAGCCGCCACGATATCCAGCCAATGCATCAATTTGCCCCCCATCAGGTTGTTGAGAGTATTGGTATCGTTGGGAAGTACCATTTCGGTCATGATCGTCGCAGATTCTTTTGCAAATTTCTTCTTAGCCATAGGTTTGTTAGATTTTAGACAAAATTAGAAATTAAATTTTGATCGAAGACAGAATCGGTGCTTATTCAAAATAAAATTTGGAATTGATCAGCAGCGGGCATCCCTATAGTTATCGAGATCAGTTGGCCGAGAACAGTAGTCAGAAGGCAAGCATTAGGTACCAGACATCAAAACTCCCTCAATTCCATCCATCTTTTCCCAAAAGAGGGACAAAGGAAAATCCATCAAATTCCTCTCTATCTACTTCTTTGGATGATTTTTTAACGATTCGAACCATTGCTTGACGTTTTTTATCACCAACAGGAATTACCAGTATTCCGCCAACTTTCAACTGCTGGATCAAAGCGTCCGGAACTACAGGCGCACCCGCTGTGACAATGATTTTATCATAAGGGGCATGAGCTGGAATTCCGCTGGTGCCATCCCCATAAAAAAGATGAAACTCAATTCCCAATCGCTTTAGAAATCGCTTGGTTCCTTCATATAGTTTGTGCTGATATTCAATACTATATACATCAGCTCCAAGTAGATGGAGGATGCTGCCCTGATAACCCGATCCTGTACCTATTTCCAAGATTTTATCACCTTGCTTTACATCAAGAAGTTCCGTTTGGAAAGCGACAGTATAAGGCTGAGAGATAGTTTGACCTTCTCCGATTGGGAAAGCTTTGTCTTCATACGCATGAGAGATCAGTGCCGAATCAAAGAAAAAATGTCTGGGTAAAGTATTGATAGCCTGAAGTACTCGTTCACTTTTGATTCCCTTTTCACGAAGTAGTGCAATAAGTACTTTTCGTTTACCCTTATGAAGGTAGGTGTCTTCTAATTTTAGCAAGGGCATAGTTTAATTCTGATCTGCGGTCGAAGATAAAAGAATATTTGGCTTAATTTGAACTCCAATGAGGCATTTTTGCTTAAGCATTGGAAATTGAATTTAGAAAATCAGCATGTTTACAGGAATAATTGAAGCTTCCGGAATCATCTCCGCTATCGTAACAGAAGGAACGAATGTACATTTTGATCTCAAATCGGAGCTAGCCAGCGAGTTGAAGATTGATCAGTCACTTGCCCATGATGGGGTTTGCTTGACGGTCGTTCAAACTACCCCAGAATCCTATCGCGTCACAGCTATTCATGAGACGATATCCAAAACCAATCTTGCGGAATGGAAAGTGGGTAAATCAGTAAATCTAGAGCGCTGTATGCCTGCAAATGGTAGATTTGACGGACATATTGTGCAGGGTCATGTGGATCAAACCGGAAAAGTGAAGTCAGTGACTGATCAAGGTGGATCTTGGCTTTTTGAGTTTGAGTTTGAAGGTCAATATGGAAATGTAACCGTAGAAAAAGGATCCATCACCATTAATGGGACTAGTTTGACTTGTTTTAATTCCGGACCGGGAAGGTTTTCGGTAGCAATAATTCCTTACACATATGAGCACACTAATTTTCACCAATTGAAAATAGGTGATCTAGTCAACCTTGAGTTTGATATTCTCGGAAAGTATATTCAGCGGATCTTAAAAGGCTACAACGATTAATCTGGAAACTGCTTTTTGAACAGATAATAGTAAGGCTGAAGCATATGATGCTGAAAGATTTTTTCTTTGTTATCAGGAAACATCTTCAAGTACGAATCATCAGGTTGAAAGATTATAAATGTTCCCGCTCTCGAATAGTGATTACTGGACACAAAAGGCGGGGATTCAAATTCA
>CAWUWQ010000012.1:0-8089 GCA_963926065.1 uncultured Algoriphagus sp. | reverse complement strand
TTTTTATGGAAAAGAGGCTTTTGAGGTTTTGGGAAAATTCCTTTCTACTGAAGTAAAGCCAGACCTTCAGGCGATGGTGGGCTACGCAATTCAAAATGTGCTTTCTGAGCATGGCACCGTCAGCCGAGGGGTCTGCGAAACCAATGAGAAAGGTCAGCTGATCGGAATGGTCGAGCGAACTTCCATCGCACGTGATGGCGAAAAAATCCTAAGCAAGGGCGAAAATGAAGTCTTGGAAATCGCTGAAAACACGCCCGTAAGTATGAACTTCTGGGGATTCCATCCGGATGTCTTTGGGGATATCGAGCGAATGTGGAATGAATTCCTCCCTGCAAATCGGGAAAATCTAAAATCTGAATTTTTCATCCCCACTGTCGCCAACAACTTAATTCAAGAGAACAAGGCAGCTTTTGAAATCCTGGAAGGTGGCAAGGTTTGGTTTGGCGTTACTTACACGGAAGATAAGCCAGTAGTGATCGAAGCACTGAAAAAGCTTCATGATTCGGGAGAGTATCCTGAAGGATTGTGGGGATAGAAGAATGAATCATTTTTGAAGGTTAAAGCGTTTTTATTTTTAGATTCCTTAAAAGCACAAAACCATGCCCATCGAAACTTCAAAAATTCAATTGGTAAAAGCTATCCTGAATAGCGAAGACGAAGAATTCATTTCAAGGTTAATCGACTTTGTAAATAAGGAGAACGCCGATTTTTGGAATGACTTGACCGATAAGGAGAAAGCAGAAATCAAAGAAGGTATCAACCAATTAGACCAAGGAAATAGAAAACCATTCCAGGAAGTATTTGATCGAATAAGTGAATGAAATTCTTTATCTCTGAAATTGCTGAGAATCGCCTAATAGCTTTAGCAGAATACCTTCTTACTAACTGGGGATTTAAAGTAAAGAAGGAATTTTTGGCAAAACTTGTATGATGAAGCAACCTCTTCGGATTGGAGTAACCCAAATAAGTTAAAAACCCATTATAGCAATGCTTCAATTTTATCAGAAAAGCGGGTGATATTCAATATTCACGGAAACAGCTTTCGTCTGATCGTTGACATCGAGTACAGACTGAAAATTGTTTTTATTGTTTGGTTTGGTACGCATAAAGATTATGATCAACTAGATGCTAAAACTATAAGCTATGTTAAAACCCATAAAAAATGATGCTCAGTATGAGGTAGCACTTGAGAGAGTGTATAATCTATTGCAAGCAAATTTAAATCCTGGCAGTAAAGAGTCAGATGAATTGGAAGTGCTTTCAATTTTGATAAAAGCCTATGAAATCGAGCATGACGACTACGTCACACACTGGGATGATTAAGTGCTGCGAAGATTCCATGTGGCCATTAAAAATCAAATTACAAACACATGAAAACACTTACTATCAAATCCCCCAGCCCAATCCATTAGATGCTATCAAATTCAGACTGGAACAACTGAATATGTCCGAATCAGAACTTTCGGAAATACTAGGAGCCCGATCCAGAAAGTCCGAGATACTTTCCGGTAAGCGAAAACTCAGTCTTTCGATGATTCGAAAGCTGCACGCAAAACTTCATATTCCTGCCCAAACTTTAATTCAGGAATATTGAATCTTAGGTAATCCGAGTTCATTACAAAAATAAAATTCTGGAAATTCAGTCAAGAAATGTGTTAAAACCATCGAAAAATACCCAATACTGGGTATTTTTTTTGTCCTTTTTACCATCGAGATTTGACAGGAATCAAACACTCAAAAAAATGAAAACACAAAACACAGCACAAAAATTAATTTTTTCGCTGCTCTTAATTATTGGTTTTTCCTTTAGTTCCTGCGTTCAAAATGATCAAGAATTTAGTTCAAATGAAATTCAAATTCAGAGAATTTTGGAGAAGTACAATTTCCAATTGGATCATATTGACCGAGAAAATAATAGGGGTATTAAAACTTCAAATTTGAATGAGTTTGAAGAATTAATAAAATTCCTGAAAGGAATTGAATCAGATCCAAACTCCATTAACAAAATATTAAAAGCTAACGATATTCGAGCATTACCATTTTTAAATAAAAATTATTTCAAATTATCGGATTTGCAAAAATTTCCACAAGATAGAATTACTTGTATAGATAGTTGGAGAACAGTTTATGCAAGAATAGGCATAAGAAACTCCTCTACTCACATTGATCTTTCATTTCAAACAGGAACTGGAAGTGGTTTAATATCAAATTTCGATGCTGTTCTCGGTGGGTTGACTTTCATGACTTCATTAGGCAAAAATAATTTTTTAAATACTGAAGCAGCTTTAAGTTCAAATAATTACGGTTATTCAGGCATTTACACTTATTCCATTAAATACGTTCTTTTTATTGAAGGAATAGGAGATATATGGACGAGTGAAACTTTCCAAGTTAGAATAAGGGTAGATGGATGTTCAGGTTTGGTGACTTATTCAAATATTGAACCTTAACTATAATCAACAAAAATATGATTCTCCTTAATGATTTCACGATTTCAGGTCCGAATATTTTAATTTGGCAAATATTCGGCTTCATTTTCCTATTATTTCTAACCTTAATTATTATAAGATGGTATAAAAAAAGTAATTCGAAATAAATTGTAAAAAAAAGACAACTAAGAAGCAAATAATTACTGCTAGTTGTTTTTTTGTTTTTCAATCATTCCCTAATCTCAAAAAACCTCAGCTCTCCATCCAATCCTCCCAGAATCTTCTTGGATCGCTCCGGTCGGGCATCGGTCAGGAAGATCTGCCCAAAGGTATGCTTGGAGATCAGTTGCATTAACTGCGCAATTCGAAGATCATCGAGCTTATCAAAAATCCTGCTGTTCCCGATTTGCAATCGGGAACCTCGATCCTAGGATTTTTAATCCGAGGAAGAGTAAACTTTGCTCTGGAAAATAGTAGGGACTTGAACTAGAAGATTGAAATTTTTAAAATCTGGTTTGAAAATAGAAACCCAAATCGCTAAAAAAAACCTGCTGTTCCCGATTTGCAATCGGGAACCTCGATCCTAGGATTTTCAATCCGAAGAAGCGTAAGCTTTGCTCCGGAAAATAGTAGGGACCTGAACTAGAAGATTGAAATTTTTAAAATCTGGTTTGAGAATAGAAACCCGAACCGTAAAAAAACCCTCCTAAAAGCTTAAGATTTTCGAAAAATACCCAATACTGGGTATTTTTTTTATCCTTTTTCCCGTCGAGATTTGGTTGAAATCAAACAATCAAAAAATTGAAAACAAAATCTAACATTTTGAAAGTAGCTCTATTCATCAGTATAACCTGGGGAGGGCTTAGTTGTACAACTAATCTGGAAGAAGAGGTTCCAATCAGTAGCCTTAATTCTGGAGTTGAAATTGTAAATGGTACCCTAAAGGTTGATTCATTTGACCATTTTGAAAATTTGATTACAGGAAAGGAAAAAATTGAAAAGTTACCATTCATTAACTTTAAGGATAATTTTCGGGAATTGTTAAATTCTGGAAAGAATCTTCGGATTAATCAGATAGGTATGAGGGCATCACATCCTGGGAAGGAAGTCCGCTTTTGGAAATCTTGGATAAAGATGGTTTTGTGATTCTTGCGGATTACCTTATTTTCCTCAATTTCAATAATAGGTCAGCCGTTGTTACTAAAAATTTAGAATTGAAGGAAGTTATTTTGGAGGGGGATATTTCTAGCGAAGAAATAAGATTGTTCTCCTTCGATGATGATGTAATTGGACTTATTGAGCAAAACAGCCCATCTACTTTGCCTAAAGCGCAATATAATGCTCGAATTGCTACAGTTTTCAATCCATTGGCATATACAGTGACTGCTGGATGTGGATGGGATAAATGCGATAATCTCAATGATTCAGATATCATCAATGTCGAAGGGGTTGCAAACTCAGGAGGAAATTTCACCTATCGGCTAGAAGCAAAACATGTTTATCAAGCAGCAGCGATCTCATTTAGATTACTTTCTCAAGCGAAACATATGAGAAGACCTTCTGGAAGTTTTCTAACTTGGAATAGTGAGGCGACAACAATCTATCTGTGGTATGATTTTGAATACCTAAGCAAAAAAAACGGTAGTAGCCTAGTGAAAAGTATAAATCAAAACAATGTATTTAACAATATTTTAGAGTCTACATTTTATACTTCAGGTAGAGGTTTAGAAAAATTTTATTTAAAAAGTCAATTCTATGGTGAACCTGGTGGAAATCATGGTTATTCTTCAAATGGATCATTCTGGCAGTTTAATTTGAAAAAGATTGATAAAGGTTATTAAGATGAGAAAGGTAACAAACTATTGTTTATGGCTAATTTTCCTAGGCCTAAGCTTGCCTGTGATTGCACAATCTAATCTTTCAATTGAACTTAGAACTGGTGCAAATTTTACCAATTTTACCTATCAGGGTAATTTTCCTGATTTAAAAATTGAAACAGTGGATAATAGGTTCTATGGAATTTCTTTCCTTAAAAATTCCAGTAGTAAATTATCGTTTGGTGTAGACGTAAGTTTTCACAGGCTTGATATCAATACAAGATATTTTCCATTAGATCCTGAAAGTAACTCAGGAGGGGTAAGATCTAACTATTGGAGTTTAGGTCCTAAAATATCCTATGACGTACAATTTCTACCGAAGTTTGGCTTAAATCTAGGATCTTCCTTTTTATTTAGTTTAACAAATAATGAGGAATATACCTATCAAGGAGGTGAGCTTCAAATTGTCAGACTTGGAAATGGTGAACCAAGGGTGCCTGTAAAATTGGGTGGGAACAGATTCATAGAAGAGTTCACTTTTGTCTTGAGACCTGAATTAAGTTTGTTCTATAATCTGTCAAGTAAATCTAGGATTAGTATTACAACACAATGGGGTCTAGACCTTCGAGAACCATCCATTGTGATCGATTTAAACCGAATAGAATCTGGGAATGAAACGTACCAAAATAAATATTTCTTCAGTGGGAATTATTTCTCAACTCTTTTAGGATATCGGTATTCGTTTTAATGTCTAATTAGCGGCTGGACAATTGTTCAGCCGTTTTTCTTTACTAATGAGTAGATAAAGCAATTTATTAACCTTTGTAAAAGAGCAATTTTAATTTCTATATTTTTTTGCCAGTAGCAATATCAAAGGTGAATTTGACTTCACTAATTAACATTCCCCTATTCCATCTCAAAGAACCGCAGCTCCGCATCCAATCCCCCCAGAATCTTCCTAGACCGCTCCGGCCTTGCATCAGTCAGAAAGATCTGCCCAAAGGTTTGTTTGGATATCAACTGCATCAGTTGCGCAATCCGCAGATTATAGAGTCCTGCTGTTCCCGATTTGCAATCGGGAACCTCAATCCTAGGATTTTTAATCCGAGGAAGAGTAAGCTTTGCTCTGGAAAATAGTAGGGACTTGAACTAAAAGATTGAAAATCTTAAGTCTTGGTTTGAGAATAGAAACCCGAATCGTTAAAAAACACCTCCTAAAAGCTTAAAACTTTCAAAAAATACCCAATGCTGGGTATTTTTTTTGTCGTTTTTGCTGTAGAGATTTGATGATAATTAAACAACCAAAAAAATGAAATCACAAATCACAAAAACTATTTTATCTACTTTAAAATAGCCATTCTTTTAATTTCTTTTTCCTGTAATTCAATCGAGGAAAATTTGGACATAGAGAAATTGTCAGAATTTTCAAAAAGTGACCGCTTGATATTTTCGTCGATTCAAGAATTTGATAAAACAATTTCAAGTATTAATCCGAATAACCTCAATTTATTACCTGAAAGCCTTAAAGAATTTAAATCAAAATTCCCAAATTTTAGATCTTTATCGGAAACAAAAACTGAGGATCTCTTGAAAAATGGGACCAATTTTCGAATCTTAAATTCTGATCCCAATTTAACTTTGGACTCTATAAGTGAATTAATTCCTGATAAAAGTTTAAGATTATTCTTAAACAGCAAAATGGAGATAGAAATAGAAAATCAGATTTTTAAGGTTACTTCTTTTGGGACTTTTTATACTAAGTCTGAAAACTACGACAAGATGTTGCTTGTAATTGATGAATTTGAAAAAATTAACAAAAAAAATTCGCGGATAACAGACGGAAGCTTAGCAGGAATTGAGGGAGGTGAGGATGTTTATTACATCGATACCTTCAATGACGGGGGAAGTACACAGACAACCACAACTCCTATACCTGATAATGTAATATATCAAGCCAATGATTTCTTGGCCCTGGCCCCATATATTTACGCATTACCAAAACCTGATTATCAAAAATTTGTGGATTATAGCTACGGTGCAAAAACCTGGGTTGGTCAATTAATTGAGGGCGTATTTGGAGGGAACACTGACTTCGAACAAAATTATAATTCAACCTTCAGATTAAGGGTTAAATTGTATGATTTCAATTATCGTTTTTATAGAAGTGTAGGATTAAATGCGAAACTTCAAAAGAAAGGTTGGACAGGAATATGGCATCTTGATAATGATGTAAAGGCTGAGAAGCTAGTTTTAGGATGGGATGGATTACTGTTAAACATAAAGATTCCGTATGCTATGCCGATCGGATATGCAAGTTTTCCAACTAAAGGTGTTTCACAAGAAATTCTGAATTTTACCAATTTCAGTTTACCTACTGGAAATATTACTGATGTAAGGATTCCATTTATGAGTGTTCAGTCAATAAGCTACAATGACCTAGAAAAAATGCTTAAAAAAGTCTTAAAAGTATCCTATTCAAAATTAACTAAGGAAATTTGGACAGAGGCAGAAACCTCACTTGCTTCAGCCTCTTATGAGATCAAACAAGAAAATGTAAAATCCTACCGGAAAATATTTCCAGATGAAATTAAACTAGCTCTTTCTCGACATGAAATTTCAGGGAATAACATTAACGAACTAAGTTTTGTAATTGATAGATTCGCTGGTTTAACGTATAAATCAAGCGGTACAGGGTCTTTTACTGGATTTTCTAAAAACGTTGTAGAACCAACCTTGTCAACCACAAAAAAATTGTATGAAATCGAAGCAGCTTCTGTTTATGGAGCCTCTGTGTTTTTAGGTCAATTAAAGGGTATTAGGATAATTAAAGAATTAAATGATTAAACTATTCTTTCCAATCGTCTTTTTGGTTTTAGTTGGGATTTTAAATCATGGTTTTGCCCAAACATCCAAAGAAGTTCGTCTAAATCTCCTTAATCCTGGTATAGCCTGGGAAAACCCGATCGGAAAAAACACCACGGTGGAGTACAATTTCGGGATAGGATATGATGGATCCTATCCTGAATTAAACACAATCTATGGCGAAAGTGGCTTTCAGGGGCAAATCGCTCCGTTTGCTGATATTCAAGTCAGAAACTATTACAACCTCCGAAAGATCGAAGGGAATGGAAGAAGAAGCCGGAATTTTGTAGCACTCCGATATCTCTTCTACGGTCCCCGAATCGCCGGGAATGTTCGCACCAATGAAAATTACAGCATGGCGGTGGGGCCAACCTGGGGATTCAAAAAAGGCTACGAAAAATGGACTGTCTTAGGAAGTGTTGGCCCAATCTACTACTTCGATTTGACAGGTTCTGGGGGAGTTCTTCCTATCAATTTTGAAATCAATATAGGATATCGACTTAAAAACTAAAAAGGGGCTTCGGCCTCTTTTTTATTATTTAGATACTTGGACATCCATCTCAAAAAACCTCAGCTCCGCATCCAAGTCTCCCAGAATCTTCCTAGATCGCTCCGGTCGGGCATCGGTCAGAAAGATCTGACCAAAAGTATGCTTGGAGATCAGCTGCATCAGCTGAGCAATTCGCAGATCATCGAGCTTATCAAAAATATCATCCAAAAGCAGTAGCGGCTTTTCGCCTCTGGACTTTTCAAAAATCTGAAACTGTCCCAGCTTCAGGGCGATGATAAAAGACTTCTGTTGACCCTGACTTCCGATCTTTCGGATGGGATGATAGCCAATCTGAAAGTTGAAATCATCCTTATGAATCCCTGCATTGCTATTTTTCGTGATCAAGTCCTTTTTCCGAAGGCTCAAGAAATAGGAATCAAAATCGGCTCGCAAGGCTTCCGTCTCATAAGTGATGGTGACTTTTTCCTGTC
>CAWUWQ010000011.1:0-14384 GCA_963926065.1 uncultured Algoriphagus sp. | reverse complement strand
ATATCAAAGCTCAACTTATCGTTAACTTGACTTTTCCAATTCAGGGAATGACTGTTATTTTTCCAGGAAATGGTCGTGTCTGATGAGAAAGCAAAGTCATCGTAACTGGTGTAATAGCTATAGGTAAATTCGTTCTTTTCATTGATCGGTGCTGAGATCACCAAGTTTCCATCATAGAAATTTGCTTGGCTATTCTTCAGATCAGGATTAGAAAGTGCCCCCAGAAACCAATTGATATAAGATCCTCGGAATCCTCCACGGATGGATACCTTGTCTTTTACGAGTGGCCCGTTGAATCCAACTTTCCCAGAATAATTACTCACCATAAGGTCTCCGCCCCATTTAGCTATCGAACCAGCTTTTGGCGTGATATCCAAAATAGACGACCCTCTTCCTCCAAACCTTGATGGAATTACAGACTTGTAAAGTGTAACATCATTAACCAGCTCGGCATTGAAGGAAGTGAACAATCCAAATAAATGTGAAGGGTTATAAATTGGTGCCCCAGCAAATTGAATCAAGTTTTGATCGGCTCCTCCACCTCGGACATTGAGTCCAGCTGAAGCTTCTCCGACTTGGCTGACACCCGGAAGCGTAGCCATAGATCGGATGATATCCACTTCTCCCAAAAATGGCGGGAGTTCTTTGATCGAATTCATACTAAGCGTGATCGAACCCATGTCAGTCGATCGAATATTCTTCTCAGGATCTCTTCCGAAAATTACCACATCATCCAACTGAAAATCTTCTTGAATCATTTTGATACCGATTCGACCATCACCTACAGCTGTAATAGGGTAGTTTACCGTCTCATAGCCCACATATCTAAAGATTAGATTGTATTCAGCTCGATCTAAAGTCAAGTCGAATGCACCATTATTATCTGTAATTCGATTGACATCTAATTCGGGAACAGTCACAGTAGCACCTACTAAGGCCTCACCGGTGATCTCGTCGATGATTCTTCCAGATATTTTGATCCCCTTTAGCTGACCTATATCTCGGCCCACTACCTCACGGGTTACTATAGTTTGAGCAAAGCTCAACTGTGAGGTAAACAGGAAAATCAGGAGTAAAATTTTTTTCATAAAAACCTGTTAAATACCGTTAGGATCAAATTTGTAAATGATCAATGGGAAATTTCCAATCAAATTAATATCCTGCTGACGCATAATGTAGACAAAACCGTCTTTTTCAAAACTACCGGCAGTGACACTTTGCAGAGTTCCAGGAATCGGGTTTTTGGAGACCCAGTTGAGGTTGGCGAGGTTCAATTCCCAGATCTGATCTATTCGGGTGTAGCCTCCGACATAGGCTTTAGTCCCGATCACCTGCCCAAAACCATACCCCTGTCCCAAATCTCCTGGGAATATGCTGATTTGATCCCAGGTGTCAGTTGATGGACTGTAGGCATACAAGACCCTATCGGATGCGATCACATAGAATCTATTTTGGTAGACGAAGGAGGCATTCTCTTTGGTAAATTGAACCGGGCTATTAGCCAGCGTAGTCCAAGTTTCAGAAGTTGCATTGTATTTACGAACTGCTTGCGTATTTCCCTCTTTTCCTCCGATCACATACAATTCGCCGTTGAGCTCGGCCGCAAGTGATTCTCTGCTAGCGAAAGGCAAATCTTTTAATCGCTGAAAACCAGCTGGAGTTAATCTCCATAAAGACGGATTCATCGTGTAAGGTTCTCTTCCCAGTTCAGACACTCCTCCACCAAGATAATTGGCCGTAGCAAAAGCGAATGTCCTAGCGCTGCCAGGGAAATTTGCATTCTGCCACTGATTGGTGATAGGATTATAGCTTTGAATGTTAGTGTAAAAGCTGAGTTTTCGGTCGCTCCCCAACCCTGCGTAAAATAATCCGCCATTTTGGAAGGATATATTTTCAATTAATCTAACCTGTTCTGGAAATGGAGCAACTGCAATATATGATCCTGTTTGGTATTCAAAATTGATTGGAAAAACTAAGTTTTGATCCTGGGATTGCACACGAATCGGCACACTTGAAGTTCCTTTTGCATCTGGAATTCTCACCCGAAGACGCGATTCAAATAAGATCTCAAGAACTTGAGCGGGCTCTGTCCCAAAAAACACTTTGGTGTCTTTTGTGAAATTTCTTCCCAAGATAAAAACCTCTTTACCTCCCGTTCCAAATCCTGGGCTGTAGCTATCTAAGCCTGCAGCTAGCGTTTCAAGTTCGACTACATTTCCAAACTCAATCCCATTTCCAATATCCATAAAGGCTTTGGCAAAATATTTTTTCTGGGCAGACAGCATTCCAGTCTCCCCTATGAAGCGACCTGCACCTTCCTTGGCACCTAGGGATATAATTACAGGAGATGCAAAATTTGCATCTTGGCTTAGGTAAAACCCGTGATCAGAGGCAGTGACTGGCTGGTTGGTAATTAATCTACCTAGTAACCGGACCTGCTCACCACTGGTGTAGAGTACTTCTTCAGTGACCAAAACGGTCGTCTCAGATTCTTCTTCTGTACAGCCAATAGCAAAAGAAAGTAGCACTAAAATGCTAAGAAGGAGCGAATTTCGTATGTGTCTCATAATAATTAGAGGTCAAAAATAGCCAAAACTAACGTCCATCCAATCCTTTTTAAAATTAGAAAGTTATTTTTTGAAACCGCGTAAAATAAACGCTTAAAGGTTCTAGAAATTCAACAAGAAACCTGAAACAAGTTTTGTATAAGAGGCATTCGGGCTACCGTCCTGATTTTTTATCAAAATATTGAAGATTTTCAAGTCCGTTTCTTTAAAAGAAAACTCGACCAATTCACGGTGAATTGGCTTATTGGGGTTGTCTTTTACACTGAAAATTCGGCTTGGAAATAGGTTTTTTTCTCGAGCTAATTTCTGAAATAATGAAGACTCAAATGGCGGCAATATCAACCAAAATCTTGCAGACTCTTTTAAAAGCACAAGGACTTGCGAAAGGAGAACCTCAAATGAAAGCGTATCCGTATGTAATGCCTGATTCCGTTCCTTCAAGTGGCCCTTCAAGTGGGCCGTGAAATAAGGAGGGTTACTTACAATGAGGTCAAATTTATTGCTTACCGAAAAATCCTGAATTGCAGAATGATTGATTGATAGTTGCTCAGAAAAACGACTTTGTTCAAAATTCTCTCCTGCCTGTAGTGCAGCTTGCTCATCCAACTCTACCGCTACAATTTTTGCTTCAGCAAAACGCTGCGCCAGCATCAGGGCAATGACTCCTGTTCCTGTTCCTATATCCAAAATATGTTTGGGCTCGTCAGCTTCAGCCAATGCCCCTAAGAGTACCGCATCTGTACTAATCTTCATTGCACATCGGTCTTGATTGATTCGAAACTGTTGAAACTGGAACCAGCTATTTCCCATTAGGTCCGAGCTTTGCTGAAAAAGCTCAGGTTAAATCTCGGCTTATCATCCATCACATTAAGCTCATCTTCAGAGACCCTTTTCACACTCTCGATGGTATAAAAAGCTTTTGCGTCCAAGCTTTTCACTTTAGTGATAAACTCCTTCAATGAATCCCGCTTCATCACGGTAAAGGTCAGCTGAACCTTCCCGTATCTTCCTTCGGCTCCGACATTTGTAAATCGGAAATCTTTTTCCTTCATATACTCCATCAATTCAGGAAGTGGATTTGGGGTAATCACCCGAACTAGCACTCTGCCAAGTGCCAGCTTCTCCTCAAAATACATTCCCACATAAGTGCCTGTTCCAAAACCGGCAGCATAGGCAACATAAGACATGGGATTTGAAATATTTTGAAAAATCTGACCAATCGCCAGCAACCAAATGAGGGCTTCGAAAAACCCGAGAAAAGGGGCGATGTTTCTTTTCCCATTCATCATAAACATAATCCGAAGGGTATTGATGGAGACATCACAAACCCGGGCACAAAAAATCAGCAAAGGCATGATCAGGTAATTAAATAATTGATCGGATACGCCGAATGATTGAAAGAACTCTTGCATGACAATTTGAGGCTTGTTATCCCACAAAATTACAATCCTTTCTACCAACGTGGAAGGATTCTTTTATTAGATCTTCAAATCTCGCCCTGCAGCCATTCCGAAATAGATAAACTGTAAAGTGAAGAAGAGCATGAAAAAAATCAGAAAGTTCCAATTATTAAACAAATCAAGGGAAACCCCAAATAGCATTGGCCCCAAAGCAGCTAAATAATAGCCTGAAGATTGGACCATGGCAGAGAGTTTGGCAGTTGTCGTATCCTCGGCAGTCCGTAATGAAATCAAGGTATAGCCGATGCTCAGACTCGCTCCCATTCCAATACCGATTATGCTCAGGGAGAGATACGTGAGCCATTCCAGATGGAAAAACAATCCCGTGAATCCAAAAAGATACATGATTCCCACGATTAGGGTAAAAGTGGATTGTTGCTTCTGTCGAATCAAAATCCCTGGCGCAAAATATGAGCCGATCAAGCCCAAGAGTTGCATCACCGCAGATACCACTCCTGCCTCTACCGGACTCCAGCCTCTTGAAATCAACATATCTGGAAGCCAAGCGGTCAAGGTAAAGTACATCACCGATTGGCAACCCATAAATAAAGTCACGTGCCACGCTAACTTGGATTTCCAAACATTTTTGGCAGGGGATTGACTAGAATCCAACCCGGCTTTTGGTCTCCGAATCTGAGGAATCCACAGTAGCAATGCAATCAGAATAAATATTGACCAAGAGGCCAAAGAACCTCGCCATCCCAGATCCAAATCTACAGCAAGAGGCACCGAAAACCCTGCCGCAATAGCTGCGAAAAGTGACATAATAGTTGCCATTAATGCGGTCATCAGTCCCAGTTTCTGGGGAAGCCTTACTTTAATCAAAGGAATCAAAAGCACATTTGCAATAACGATTCCTATCCCGGTAATCCCTGTTCCTATTAATAATAGTTCAATGCCTCCCAAGACTCGAAGGATCATTCCAAAAGCAAGTAAGATCATTGCCAGAAAGATCGCTCTTCCCATTCCCATTCGTTTTCCTATAGCTGGAGCAAAAAGTGAAAAAGTCGCAAACGTCAATAAAGGAAGTGTAGTCAGGAATCCAGCCATCCCATTGGAGAGCCCCAAATCAGCACGAATGAATGGAATCAAAGGCCCAACCGATGCGATTGAGGTTCTGAGATTCACGGCGATCAAGATGATGCCAGTGATTAGGAAACCTTGGTGGTTGGGGGTTTTATTCAAAATGGGCTGATTGAGAGATAGGGGATTCGGAGATTAAGAAATTATGAAATAGGAGAATAGGAGATTTTAATCCGCTTTAAGAACTAGCTGCTACCCCCAAAATCAGCTGCTGCCATTCTATAAACTGAAGACAGCTTACTGAGAACTGCTCCCTGCCTATCGCCGACTGGTAACCAAATCCTTTACACATTCCACCCAAGTATCTGAAGAGTTCAAACTTGGAACTAGATCCCAATGCTCTCCACCCAATTCCTCAAACTGCTCTTTGTACTCCTCGCCGACTTCGACTGTAGTCTCTAAGCAATCCGCCACAAAAGCTGGTGAAAATACCAATACTTTTTTTAGTCCTTTTGCAGCCAATTCCTTAATAATATCCTCCGTGTACGGCTTTATCCATGGATCTTTTCCCAGGCGACTTTGGAAGCAAGTCATCACCTTTTCTTCAGGCAAACCAAGTTTTTCGGCCAGCTGTCTGGTAGTGTGGAAGCATTGACCTCGGTAGCAAAACTGATTATTCGGCCCATATTTATTACAGCATCCACCCAATTGGCAGTAGCCTTCCACGGAACCTTTGCGAATCTGACGCTCGGGAAGTCCATGATAGGAGAAGAGGAATATGTCGTAATCCTGCTTCGCCATCATCTCCCGGCCAAGTTCGGCCCAAGCTTGAAGGAAAAGAGGATGCTCTACAAAATTATTGATAAAGGAAATCTCAGGAATAATCTGCCAACCCCTGGCAATCTCCATCACCCGATCGATAACAGATCCATTCGTCGCTGATGCGTATTGTGGAAAAAGTGGAAGAACAATGATCTTTTTCACTTTGGCTTTCATCAGTTCATCTAGCCCAGCTTCTATACTTGGCGTTTGGTAACGCATGGCCATCCTTACTATGTATTCCTCCGGGTCTAGTTTTTCGACCAGTTTATCCTTTAGATCTTGGGTATGAAACATAAGAGGCGATCCTCGATCGGTCCAGAGTTTGCGGTATTCTCCAGCTGATTTTGGGGCACGGAATGGAGCTATGATCAAATTGACTAGCATCCATCTAGGAATAAAAGGAAAGTCGATGACACGACCATCCATCAGGAATTCGCGAAGGTACTTCCGTACGTCACCAGTGGCAGTACTATCTGGAGTGCCCAGATTGACCATAAGGACGCCGGTTTTTCCGGGTTTTGACATGTTTGGGTGTTTTTAAAAAACGATTTAATCTAGAGAACCCAAAATTAAGGCAGAAAGTTGGATTGCCTAGTGATTTGAATGTTGGATATCTGATGTATGATTTCGGATTTTCGTTTCCCCTACACGAACTAACATATTATTTTCTATCAAAATTTTGAATAGACAAAATTCCACCTTTCTTTTTTCTAGCCCCAGTTTTGCAAGGTTCGCCGAGGACTTTTGAAAAGTGCAATCTTTAAGGGTTATCAGGAATAACACATTTTAATTCTGAAACTGGAATTCGCCAGATAGACACTTGATTCAAAAAACTCAGCTCTAGCCTCTTGGTTTTTGATACGCTCCTTCTAAATCTTCAACTTTTCAGCCCAACCCATTAATGGGCCACTGCTAACACTGGAAATTAAAGCAAGGATCACCAATCCTATAAAGAGGGCCTCGGTAATCAATCCATTTTCCAATGCGATCAATCCTAGGATAATATCCATACTACCGCGCGTACTCAGCCCAAAGCCAACAACCATCGCTTTTTTGCGAGGTAAACTAGCAAATCGGCCTCCTATGTAGGCTCCCCAATATTTGGTCAGCAGACCTACAATAACTACTACACCCACGATTCCTGGATCAAAGGCCTCAATAAAATTCACCTTGAGTCCAATCGATAAAAAAAAGATCGGCGCAAAAATATTGTTGATAAACTGATGAAGAATTTCTTTGGCTTTCTCGGTCAAATGCTCTGAATCTCCTAAGGCCACCCCAATAATGAAGGCTCCAAAAATGGCATGAATCCCAATAAACTCAGTGAAAGATGCTGCTAAAAAGCAACTCGCCAATGAAAGGGAAAGTAGACCTCCCGGCCAAGCCAACTTCTTATTGATCCAGGGGAGGGTCTTATTTATAAGTCCTTTTCCCAGAGTCAGCATGAAAAAGGTAAAGAACAGCGTAAGTCCAATAGTCGGCCAAACGCCTAAACCTCCACTGCCTGACTCAGAAAGCGAAAGAATCACCGAGAATACGATCCAACCCAAAACATCTACTATCATAGCAGCTGCAATGATCAAAAGCCCTGTTGGTGTTTTGAATAGATTCAAATCCATTAGAATTCGGGCAACAACGGCCAATGCTGTGATAGAAATCGCTAATCCAAAGAAGGTGGAAGCAACAATTCGATCATTGATATTGACTCCAAGGAACTCAGGGAAGGCATAGGCTAACACAAACCCAGCTATGATCGGCAAGACCATTGACGCAATGGCAATTTTCAAGGCATTTTTCCCTTGATTCCAGACTACTTGAAGTTCAACTTCCAAGCCGGCGATAAATAATAGTAGTACCACCGCGATCTGCACAAAGCCATCCAAAGCAATATTACTCATCGGATGTGAGTTGAACAGGTATTCTTGAGCTACTGGAAAAAGAGATCCAAAAATCGTTGGACCAATAATGATTCCTGCTAAGATTTCTCCAACGACAGCAGGCTGCTTGAATTTTCGAGCCACTTCGGCAAAAACCCGAGCGACTATAAGCATAGTGGCAAGCTGGAGGAGCAGATTAATGACCTCCTTATGGTTGAGCGTTTCCATGGAGGTTAAATTTTAAGGATTAAAAGATTACAGGGCAAGGTGCTAAGCAGATCTTCCAGATCATGTGGGAATAAGCGATCAAAAAAAGTGAGTCGCTGATCATCCCCGACAACAAGTAGGTCCGCTTCAATTTTCTCGCAGAAGCGGCCCAATTCAATTGCCCATTTCCCTCCCGTTACTTTTATATTTATTTTTAAGTCGTTGGTTTCAATTTCCTTTAAAATCTCTTGCACATAGTCCATTTCGTCCTGCACCAATTGTCGTCGGGTTTGTGCAATTTCGCCCTCAGAGTCCTCACTGGCAGCTCCCATTTGGAGACCGTACATTTTGATTTCATTCAAAATATGTACTTGCTCTGCCTTAACTTCTCTAGAAAAAATAACTCCTTTTGAAATTACGAATGGGGTTATTTCCAATTGAGTCCCATTTAAAACCACCTTTGAAAAGCTAGTCGTTTCGGGTTTCGGATCGATCAAAGTCAATACAGAACAAGGTGATTTTCGGATGATTTTTCTTCCGACAGATCCCATATAATATTTTAAAAACCCTTCCTCTTTCATAGCTCCCGCTACCAAGAGATCAACTTTAGATTCTTTACAGGCCTCTAAGATCATTTTCGCCGGTTTCCCCTGTTTCCAAATGATCGTTGTCCGGTCTTTGTCCAAGCCATGTCGACTCAGCACTTCCTGAAATTCCTTTTCCAGTTCATCCGTTTTTTCACCAACATGAATCAAGACCAATTCCGAAAGAAACAACTCAACGAGACGTTTGGTCTCCGCTAGGAGTGCTTCCATTCGGGGAGAAAAGGCAACTGCAAGGGCGATTTTGGTAAACATATGGGCTAGACTAGGTATTTCAAATAAGCGAATTTTCCAGCTCATTCCAAGATTTGATCTTCAATCCATTTATCCCGAGCAATGTCCATTTAAGCTGTAAATTGACTCTCAGAAAAAGGAAGAACTGATTTTAGGTAAATTTTCTTAAAATTTAGTCTTTAATTTCAGATTCAGAATTTTACGAAAATATAACCCCATTCTATTTATGAAAAAATCTATACTGAGCTGGTTTATAATGGCTAGTCTGGGATTTTCAACCTTCGCATTAGCGCAATCGGCTGACTATCCTACACTGACTCAAGTCAATCAGCGCATGCAGCAAGTGGCCAAAAACAGCAACGCCACACTTACTTCCTTGGTCAAGACTGCAGGAGGTAAAGATATTTGGGTGCTCAAAGTTGGCACCGGTGCACTGGACGAAAAACCAGCAATAGCTGTAGTCGGAGGAGTTGAAGGATTCCATGTCCTTAGCACAGAACTTGCTATCCAATTTGCAGAAAAATTGGTTGCTGAGCATTCAGATGCATTGGCTAATACCACCTTCTACATTTTCCCAAACATGTCGCCAGACGCTTACGAGCAATACCACGCCGCACTGAAATATGAGCGAAGAGGTAATGCAACTGCAGTCGATCATGATCGAGATGGCAAGGCTGGAGACAATGGCTATACTGATTTAAATGGAGATGGACAGATCACTTGGATGCGTGTAGAAGATCCGTTGGGTGAATATGTGATCTCTACCCAAGATGAACGCGTGCTCGAGAAAGCAGATCGATCCAAAGGTGAGGCTGGCAAATACTTGGTCTTTAAGGAAAGTAAAGATGATGACAAGGATGGGAATTTCGCAGAAGATTTAAAGGAAGGCATCGCTTTCAATAAATCCATGACTTACAAATTTCCTGTTTTCGAGCCTTTGGCTGGTGATATCCCGGTTTCACAGCTCGAATCTCGAGCTGTATTGGATTTCCTTTTTGAGCAGTGGAATATTTTTGCATTCGTGACTTTTTCACCTGCAAACAACCTAAGCACTCCGCTGAAATATAATGCTGGAGATGCCAAGAAGCGGGTGGTAGCTTCAATTTTAGAAAAAGATCAAGCCATCAATGCCATGGTTTCGGGAGTCTATAATGAGCTAGTTTCTCAAAAGGCATTTCAACAGGCAAATCAGGGAACTCCTGGAGATTTCTTCCAGTGGGCTTATTTCCATTTTGGAAGACTGAGCTTCTCTACTCCGGGCTATTGGACCCCAGAATATAAAGGAGCGGATGGCAAAGGCAAATCCAATTCTGAAGCGAATTACCTAGCATGGGCTGACTCATTAGGATGGAATGAAGTATTTGTCCCTTGGGCTGAGATCAAGCATCCAGATTTCCCAGGAAAAAAAGTTGAAGTCGGAGGAATCAAGCCTTTTGTAATGATAAATCCTCCTTATGATCAAGTAGGGAAAATCGCAGAAGAACATACCAACTTTATCCTAAAACTAGCTGGTATGCAACCAAAGCTGGAAATGCTCAATATCAAAATTGAAAGTCTGGGAAATGGGCTGAATCGTGTTTCGGCTGACCTATTCAATAATTCGCCAATCCCAACGCATTCCGAACTCGGAGAACGATCCAGGTGGCTTCGCAAAGTCCGGGTAGACCTAAATGTCTCCAAAGACAGAATCATCTCAGGTGATAAAATTATGCTGATCGAATCTATTGGAGCTTTCGAAAAAGTAAGCCTCAGCTGGATAGTCAAAGGATCCGGAGATGTACCAGTAAAAGCTGGTGCCGCTCATGTAGGATTTGTCAATGCAAATTTCAAACTCTAAGCCAACATGAAAAAGATACAAAAAGTACAAAAAATACTAATGCTGGCTTTGATGACTGGATGGATGACATTCGGTGCTGCCAACGCGCAGGAGAAATTTTTCAAAGCAGTCGGAACTCCGCACAAACCAAAGGTGGAGCTTAGCTTCAATAAATATTACACCTACGAAGGGCTGGTGGAGGCAATGAAGAAAATTGCGGCGGCTCATCCTGGATTGGCAAAGATCGAATCGATCGGTAAATCTTATGAAGGTCGGGATATCATGACGCTAACCATTACTGATTATTCGGTAGGAAAAGCCGAAGAAAAACCTGGGATGTGGATCGATGGAAATATCCATTCCAATGAGATTCAGGGTGGGGAATTTTCACTTTATGCTGCTTGGTACTTAACCGAAATGCAAGTGGATACGGAATTCATTAAGGAATTGCTTCGGGATAAGACTTTCTACATCACACCGACTATCAATCCCGATGCTCGAAATAACTTTTTCCTAGAACCCAATACTGCCAATTCACCTCGATCAGGTATGATGATGTTAGATAATGATGGAGATGGTTTGGCAGGAGAAGATGGGCTGGACGATTTGGATGGTGATGGGCACATCACGATGATGATCAGAAAGTCGCCAACTGGCCGATTTATAAAAGATCCTCAAGATCCAAGAAAATTGATTCTAGTTGATTCAGATAAAGTTGGAGAATATGAAATGCTGGGTCAGGAAGGAACTGACGGAGATGGTGACGGCGAAGTCAATGATGATGGCGTTGGATATTATGATCCGAATAGAGATTGGGGTTGGAATTGGCAGCCAGATTACGTTCAACGCGGTGCGCTTCGGTATCCATTTACCCTACCAGAGAATAGATCCGTGATGGAGTTTGTGATGAAGCATCCAAATATCGCTGGAGCTCAAAGTTTCCACAACAGTGGTGGAATGATACTACGCGGTCCAGGTGCCGAAGAGGATATCAACACTTACAATCGGGAAGACATTCGAATCTATGATGCGATTGGAAAAAAGGGCGAAGAGTTAATTCCGGGTTATCGTTATTTGACAGTTTACAAGGATTTGTATTCCGTATTTGGGGGAGAATTAGATTGGTTTTATGGCAATCGAGGAATCTTCACCTATTCCAATGAATTAATGACTTCTTACCTCTATTTCCACAAGCAATCTGCCGGAAGAGGAAATCAGGATGAAAACTTCGATGTAGACAAATACCTTACCATGGGAGATGCTTTTGTGAACTGGCATGAATTTGAGCACCCACAGTTTGGTGCTGTAGAAATCGGCGGGTTTAAAAAGACCTTCGGCCGAGCACATCCAGGATTTCTGCTAGAGCAAGATGCACACCGTAATGCTGCCTTTACCATTTACCATGCATATCACACGCCAAAGCTTTCCATCATGGATGTCAAAGAGGAAGAGCTTGGAGGCGGCCTGAAAGCTATCACTGCGACGATCTTTAATGAGCGCCTCATGCCAACTCACGCCAGTCAGGATTTGAAATACAAAATCGAGCGACCGGATTATGTGACGATCTCAGGGGCCAAAGTGGTTGCAGGGTTTGTGGTCGAGGATGAAGATTTCAATAAACTGGCGGAGCAAAAAATGTCTCCTGAGCGAATTGCCGTTGCAAATGTTCCGGGAATGAGTGCAGTTAAAGTGAAGTGGATTGTCTCATCCGGATCCAACTATTCCATTACGGTAGATTCTGCCAAAGGTGGAAAAGCGAGCTGGAAGAAGTAACTATTCTTAAAGTACTAAATCCCCGATTTCTGTTTAAATCGGGGATTTTTTTTTGTTTTTAGCGTATTCAAAATCTTTTCATTAAAAAATCCTTACTTATTTTCTTTGCACTTTATTTCCATTAGTTAGCTTTTCACATAGTGAAGGGAAAATAGAACGCAAAAATCAAGTATTCCTTCGCTTTGGGCCAGATTTTAAGCAAGTATTTTTCAATAGAACTCTTGATGGGAACTCCATTAATCATGAAAATATCCACAAATTGGAATCCGAGGCTGTGGGTGAATTTTTTCATAGGCTGCACATAGGGTTGCTTACCTATTCGAATGGATTTAACAAAAAAAACCCTGCCAGATTAACCGACAGGGCTTGGTAATTGAGTTGGTTTAATTTAAAGCATTGATACGAAGCTTTCAAATCCTGAAGCAGTCTTCACTTTGAAGCTGATTCCATCTTTTCCGGCTTGCTCTATTTTGTATATTTTATGCAGTCCCTGAGGATTGTCAATCATTTCGGTATGGATCACGTTGTCTCCATCATATATTACTACTTCTACCGCTTGAGCGTCAAGACTACTTACCAATAAACGATACGTATTGTCATTCATTATAGAAACTCTAGAGAATACCTCTGGCTTTACTTCAATGAAATTTTCTATGGAAGCTGAAGAAATCACACCAGACTCATCCAAAACTTGAATCGAATAAGTTCCTCTTGGAAGTTCCTTCAAATCATAGTTTTTAGCAAAAGCTTCGGACTGGTTGATTCGATCTCTCATGATCAATCGATCTTGAGCATCTGAGATTTTCACAATTACAGTTCCCTTTGGAGCTTCTGTAAATGCCACTGCTATTTTCGCAGGTTCTGTTTTTTTGATTTGTACTGTTTCGTCAACTTTTGTTCCTGCTGCGAAAGCTCCTGTTGCAATTCCTGCAACAAAAAGCATAGTGAATAGATTTTTCATGTTTACTAGTTGGTTTAAATAGGTTGTGAGTTATAGTAACCAGCAGATGGGCCCATCTGCAAAAGGTATTTTGGGTTACTTGCGTCAACCGTGTATGCGGTTGCGATTTGTTTACCTTACAAAGGTAGCTAACAGTTTTATAATTGCAAATTTTTCAACAAATCATTATTTTAATTAATGATTACTTAACATTATACTATATTAATTATGAATTCAATAAATTCTGTTCGCAATCGATAGCGAAGTATTTGGAATATGGAAAAAATTAACAACCGTCCCTACTTATTCTGTAAAAATGGAATTTTAACAATATTATTTGGTCAAATAAAAAATATAATAGTGATTTCAGTCATAAAATTTGGTCAAAACTTTTTTTCAACAAGAACCAATTTAGATTGTTATATGAATAAAAATTGAAATGAAAGCTATCTGGAACAATCAAATTATCGCTGAATCTGACGAAACGATAGTTGTAGAAGGAAACCAATATTTCCCTGCCTCCGCTATTAAATCTGAATTTTTTAAGCCCTCTCAAACCCATACTACTTGTCATTGGAAAGGGGTAGCCTCTTATTATTCAATAGAGGTAAATGGCGAACCCAATAAAGATGCCGCTTGGTACTATCCCGAAGCCAAACCTGCAGCCCGGGAGATTCAGGGTTATGTGGCATTTTGGAAGGGTGTAAAAGTGGGGAATTGAGTTTCAAAGGATCAAAAACAGCATTAATATCTCTGACCTTAAACAGCAATTGGAGCGCGCAGAAGAATACAAAATGTATTAAATAAGAAATGGCTGGCTTATCAGAAAAGCCAGCCATTTGTATTTCTCAGCAATCAAACGGTTTATTTTATCCCTTTGTAATTAGTGGCTTTTGCGACCAATTCCTGATCAAAAGAACCTTTCATCTCAAATACCATCAAATCTCCTTCATCGCCACTGACTAGGACTACCAAATCAGATATCTTGGCACTTCCCTTTGAGAAGACCGTTATCCCACTGTTTTTATCATTGGTTTCCATCAGAAGCTCATAGCTTTCTTTT
>CAWUWQ010000010.1:0-5249 GCA_963926065.1 uncultured Algoriphagus sp. | reverse complement strand
TAATTTAAAAATTTTAAGAATTAAAAATTGATTATAGATCGTGCCTTCAGCACTCTTAAAAATATTGAATTTGTTTGATAACCTAGAATCTCATTCTAAGCTAGTACGAACATTGCCTTCAGCAATTCTGGCATTTAGCACTCGAGATTTCGAATTCCAAGACAATACATTTCTTGGATCTCCGGAAAAAGTGCTGCTTGTGACAGCCCTAAATTTCATTTTGTGCTTTTATAAAAATTGCTTTTGGTAATTTTGGCTTTTCCCAATCCAATTAGATAACATTTCTTGTCTTTGATCTTCTGGAAAAGCGCTGAAGGCGCAGACTGTATCAGCCCTAAATAAAATTTGGGGCTAAATGCGTATATCGGATCATGAGCCCTGAAGGGGCGATCTGTATTTTCATCCATGATCGTAAGGGCTGATATTTTTAACCAAGGATTTCATTCCAGGCTAGTACGATTATTCAGATTCAATTATTACCAATCCGCACTTCCTTTTGGCACATAAGCAGCCATCCGGTCTAGAAGCTCCACAGGATCATCAGATACAATCAATAATTCTTCTTGCTCTGGGTAAAGAAACCCCTGCTCCATTCCATGATTTAAAAAATCAATCAATTTGTCGTAATAGCCATTCACATTATATACGCCCAAGGGCTTTTGAATATAGTGGAGCTGATTTAAAGTCATGATCTCAAAAAGCTCTTCCAAGGTGCCAATTCCACCAGGCATCGCAATAAATCCGTCTCCCTGCTCAGCCATAAGCCATTTTCGATCCCGCATGGTTTCTACGATAATCAATTCTGTGCAGCCCCGATGTGCCACTTCTCGGTCCACCAGTTTTTGCGGAATTATTCCCACTACCTCTTTACCGCCAGCAAGCATCTCATCTGCGATCACTCCCATTAGACCAACTCTTCCTGCGCCATAGATCAATGTTTGGTCACGTTTGACCATCTCTTGAGCTAAAGCCCTAGCGGCAGTTTCAAAAATCGTTGAGTTCCCTTTACGAGAGCCGCAGTAGACAGTGACTTTTTTCATTGTTTTTGGAATTTGATTTCCTAAAGTAGTGGATCGATTTGTTCCTTCAAAGGATTTAATAAAGCGATAATTAGTCCTTATGTCTAACACGATTGCCTTTAATTCGTAAGGTTAAAAAAAGAAAAGTCTATTTTTCGGCTATGAAAATATGTTTTGCCACCAATAATCACAAGAAAATCGAGGAGGTGAAAGCCGCCTTAGGAGGAAGAATTGAAATCGTTTCACTAACAGATATCGGCTGTACGGTAGAATTGCCTGAAACTGGCGATACGTTAGCGTACAATGCTTTTCAAAAAGCACGATATGTTAGAGATAATTTTGGAGTGGATTGTTTTGCTGACGATACGGGACTGGAAGTGGCTGCATTGAATGGCGAACCGGGAGTCTATTCGGGAAGATATGCGGGAGAACCTCGTTCGGACCAGAGAAATATTAATAAGCTGTTAAAAGCCCTTGACGGAATTCCGAAGTCAGGTCGAAAGGCAAGGTTTAGAACGGTTATAGCTTTGCTTCTTGAGGGAAAGGAATATCAGTTTGAAGGAATTGCCGAAGGAGAAATCTTGGAGCAAGAAACCGGAGATGGAGGTTTTGGTTATGACCCGATCTTTATGCCTGAAGGGTTTTCAAAGTCCTTCGCGGAATTAACATTGGTAGAAAAAAATGAAATCAGCCATCGTGGAATTGCCGTCAGCGCATTGATAGACTTCCTTTCCAATAGATAATTCTGAAAAAAGGAATTGAATTCAATAACTTTGCCCTATGCAAAAACCATTTATCGTCGGGATCACAGGAGGTTCAGCTTCAGGTAAAACATTATTTTTGGAGCGATTGCTTAGCACTTTTGATTCTGGCGAGGTTTGTCTCATTTCACAGGATAACTATTATAAGCCCCGACATCTTCAGCCAATTGATGGACAGGGAGTGCATAATTTTGACACACCGCATAGCATAGACTTCGAACAATATGCTGCCGATATCCGCATGTTACAGGCAGGTGAAACGGTATATCGGGAAGAATACACCTTCAACAACGCTGCAAAAACCCCGAAAATGCTGACTTTTGTTTCCTCACCTGTGGTAGTGGTGGAGGGGATTTTTGTGTTGTATTATCCGGAATTGGCAGAGCTGTTGGATCTGAAGATTTTCATCGATGCCAAAGATCATATCAAGCTCAAGCGGAGAATCATCCGGGACAAAGTGGAGCGCGGGTACGACCTGGACGATGTGCTCTATCGATATGAAATGCATGTGATGCCTACTTATGAAAAGTACATCAAGCCATTTAAAAATGAAGCTGATTTGATTGTAACTAATAATCATAATTTTGATAAGGCACTGGAAGTCATACGCACCTATCTCCGGTACAAATCAGGGATGTGATTTCAAAAAAACAGCTCATTCCTTTTCAAATTTTAATAATTGGCTATATTTGCGCCGCATGAAACAGAATAAACCTCAAAGCAATCTAATCCAACAGCGCATCACTGTGTTGCTTGCTCTGCTGTTTTGTTTGTTTATCTCTAGTGTGGAGTATGTGCCTTCCGCTGAGCCGATTTCCAAGATCGAAAAGCAGCAACAAAGTGCTGATAGCGGCCATAATCAGGCCTTTTTAAACGTAGCTGTTGATGCGGTAGTGCCTTTTGCAGTTCATGTTTCTCAGAGTGTTTTATACTTTATTTATGAGATTATTCGGTTCAAAGGGAGTATTGTCCTAACCGAATCCACCAGTATTTTTCAGCCTAACCAATTGGTAGAAATCCTATTCGAACGGATAATTTCTACCAAAGGCCCCTGATTTTCCTTCTCTAATCTCGATTTAATTCCCCCTTCGATCCTTCGAGCGATCGGACTAACCCTTCTATATTTATTCAATTAATTTCTATTACCCATGCAAAATAAAGGTGTCGTTGTGTTTTTGACAGTGATCGTTACAGTGCTATGCCTGTACTATCTGTCATTCACATTTGTATCAAACGGCGTTCAGGAAAAAGCAACAACCTATGCTACTGACGCTACTGGCAATATTGACTTTGCCAAAAAACAAGGCTTTCTAGACTCCGTATGGAGACAGCCAGTTTATAGCTTCTTGGGAGCTGATTTCACCTATCAAGAAGTAAAGGAAACCCAACTAGGTCTAGGTCTTGATCTTCAAGGGGGAATGCACGTGACTTTGGCGGTATCTCCTGTTGAGATCGTAAAAGGAATCGCTGGCAATCCTAAAGATGAGCTTTTCAACAAATCGGTAGAAGAAGCTAAAGAAGAGGCAAAAACATCAACTTCAAAGTATGCTGATCTTTTCTATGCCGCTTGGCAACGAAATAATCCAGGGAAAAACTTGAGTGCGATTTTCGCAACTGCAGCAAATAGAGGTAAAATCTCTTTGGAAACCACTGATGCGGAAGTCCTTGAAATCATCGATTCTGAGGTTGAAAATGCTATCGAGCGTTCTTTCAATATCTTGAGAACTCGTATCGACCGATTCGGAACATCTCAGCCAAACATTCAGCGAATCCAAGGTTCAGGTCGGATTCAGATCGAGCTTCCAGGCGTAGACAACCAAGAGCGAGTAAGAAATCTCCTTCAAGGTGTAGCAAAGCTTCAGTTCTGGGAAGTTGCAGAAGTCAATGAAATCAGTGGTTCTTTAGAAACAATCAACTCATCATGGGTAGCTGACAATATCGCTAATCCAGAAATATCAGCTGATGCAGTAGCTACAGAAGGATTATCTGAAGAGGATTCCATGAGGAATGCGCTTGAGAAGCAATTGGCGCAAATTGATCCAATGAATCAATCGAATACTACTTCTCCGATTTTCGCATTGTTGAAGCCAAACTTCGGTTTAGCTTATGACATCCGTGACACAATGACGATCAACAGAATCTTAAAGAAGCCAGAGTATAAGTCGCTTCTTCCGCGTGACATCAAATTGCTTTGGGCTGTAAAACCAGTAAAGGCGGATGATGGATCAGAGGTTTTGGAGCTTTTCGCGATCAAATCTACTAGAGGGTCAGATCAAGCTCCACTGGAAGGTGATGTGGTAACTGATGCCCGTCAGACTTTGGATCAAACTTCTCGTCCAGCAGTGTCCATGCAGATGAATGCTGAAGGCGCTAGAAAATGGAGGAAATTGACCAATGAAAATATCGGAAGAAGAATCGCTGTAGTTCTTGATGATTATGTATACACCGCTCCGGTTGTAAATGGAGAAATCCCAACTGGTCAATCAGAAATCTCTGGAAACTTCTCTTTACTTGAAGCTCAAGATTTGGCAAACATCCTGAAATCGGGTTCACTTCCTGCGCCAACTCAAATTGTAGAGGAAAGCATCATCGGTCCAACATTGGGTCAAGAAGCTCTGAATCAAGGGTTGATATCTATGGTAGCTGGTTTGTTGATCGTAGTATTATTCATGGTAGCATATTATGCTAAAGGTGGTTTTGTCGCCATCGCAGCATTGATATTCAACATCTTCTTTATTCTTGGTATCCTAGCTCAACTAGGTGCAGCATTGACCTTGCCTGGTATCGCAGGTATTGTTTTGACAATCGGTATGTCGATTGATGCGAACGTCTTGATTTTTGAAAGAATTAAAGAAGAGCTTCGCAATGGAGTTGGTTTGTTGAATGCGATTAGTGCAGGTTATGACAAAGCGTTCTCAGCGATTCTCGATTCGAACGTAACCACCTTTATGACTGGTGCGATCCTTTATGCTTTAGGACAAGGACCTGTTAAAGGTTTTGCGATCGTATTGATGATCGGTATTGCTTCTTCCTTCTTCTCAGCGGTATTCATCACACGAGTGATTGTATCGTGGATGAGCAAGAAAGGTGATAAGAGTTCTATCAGCTTTGCTACTCCATTTGCAAAAAATGCACTTTCTACATTGAACTTGGATTTCCTAGGTAAGCGTAAAGTTGCATACTTGATTTCTACAGGTATCATCGTACTCGGCCTAGGCATAGCAGCAGTCAACGGATTGAAATTCGGAGTTGACTTTACAGGCGGTAGATCATATATCGTGGCTTTTTCTGAGCCATTGGCACCTTCTGAATTGAAAACAGGGCTAGATAACGAGTTTGAGGGATCGGTAGAAGTGAAAACATATGGTGCATCTAATGTGCTAAAAGTGACGACTTCCTATCTTGTAAATGAGGATGATGCCGCTTCTAACTTAGAGGTTGAGAATAAGGTAAAGGAGGGAATTGCTAC
>CAWUWQ010000009.1:0-3124 GCA_963926065.1 uncultured Algoriphagus sp. | reverse complement strand
ACCAAGTAATTGAGATTAAAATAGCCAGCTAGAAGTTTGATCTGGGGGTTTTGGGAATTGAATTCTTGCTTTAGAAAATCTTCCAGCGCATTCATCATAGGGTAGAGATTCGTTGTTCAGATTGAATAGTCGGCCAATATCTCAATTTCTAAAGCGATAAAAAAAGAATTCAAATGATCTCCATACGAAATCTCACACATCAAAATCACTCCAGTGGACCAATCTAGTTGAGTGAAAGTAAAATCTTTCAATGACTCCAGTTTTTCGATCAGCGTATTAGCTTTTTCGGCATGGCCTTCGGGCCAGTTTAGTTGCTCATTTATATCATCGATCACGTAAAATCCTCCAATTTTTAAAAGAGTTAATGCCTTATCTAGATCAAAATATTTACCTGGCCAAGTGTCGGCAAAAATCAAACAGCTCTTCGGAATAATTCATTATCCAATCTGCTCCATCCTGACAAAGAATATTTACTTGTGGATCCAACCCAAATCATTCGGAAACAATTTTGGTAAGCGATGGGTCATTGTCTATCGAGGTCAATTGGGATGAATCATCCATACCATCGGCCATCCAAGCCAATGAAAGCCCGATTCCAGTACCTAATTCTAAAAAATTACCGCCGGGCTTACTTGCAACCAGACTTTTAAGCATGGTTCCGATTAAAATATCGGATGGCATTTTGAATCCTATTTCAGTACATTTTTTCTGGATGATGGGATAAATTAGCAGGAGGTTTTTAATTCTGTTTTCGTGCATAAGCTAAAATAGGGATTCAAATAAAAAACCCCGGTTGAATTTTCAATCGGGGTTTCAATGACAGTTTGTAACCGGTCAATAAGTATACTTCACATAGACTTTTCTAACCAAAGTCTGATCATCCGCTGCGATCAATACTTCTGAAGAGGTATCTGCCCTTGAGCGCATCATTTCGGATTTTGGATAGATTTGTTGAGGAGATTCCAAGGATACTCGGTGCACACGGATAGTTTTAATTCCCAAAGTCTGGGCTATTAACAACGCTCGGCTTTCAGCATTTTTTAAAGCTTCTACCAGCATCGTATCTTCAAGCGAATTTCTGGTTGTTTCTGATACTTGGAAGTGAAGGTTAAAACTCATATCCCCAGATTCTTGAATTGATTCAACGATTTTTTGTATGTCATCACTTTTACTGGCAGTTACAATTCGCAAATTCTGCCTAGCAACGTAGCCACTATCTCTTGAAAAACCACTCCGATAAACTCTATTAATATCCACGGAGTAATTGTCCGCAATCAATTTATAATCTTTGATTTTAGCTTTCTTAAGCGCATCAGCAAGATTGTTGGTTTTACGATTTAGAGCTTCTACAGCAGAAACCACCTTCATAGACTTTTCTTCCAAATTGATGGAGAAAATAGCTTCATCAGAAGAGACTTTCCGGACAGATACACCTTCAATTTCAATAAGAGGGATTTTTAGATCGTCTTGAGCAAAAGCTGCAAAACTCACTAAAATCAATAGGGCTGTTAAGGTCTGTTTCATAGTATTTAATGTTAGTTTCAATAGTTGAGTTTCAAAAGTGAAGCCAGAATTCCTCAAGAAGTCAGAATTAAGAAAGGAAAAGTCTTAAAAGAAACAAATTACTAGCCTTACTTCCATTCTAAGAATTCAATATCGTTCAACTCTGGTCCACCTCCTCGTTTTGCGGAACCAGCAGCCACATAAATTTTTCCTTTATAATAAACCAAACCGGTGCCATGCCGACCTTGATTTAGGGAAGGAAGTATAGACCATTCTCCTGTTTCGGTATTCAGAACTTCCACCTCGGAATGGGAAAGTTCCTGCGTATTGCTTTCCCCATTCATGACCACCAAAAACTCCTTATATCCAATTGATGAGCTACCTCCTTTTGGAGTAGGAAGTCCATTTTTCTCGGTATGCCAAGTGTTTGTTTTGAAATCAAAGTAATCTACTTCAGCAATGGTCAAATCCAAAACCTTACCAATGGCAGCGTGGGAAGTTCTTCCCCCAGCTACATAGGCTCGATCACCAACCATTGCAGCGCCAAAGTGATCTCTAGGTCTTGGGGCATCAGGTAAAACTTTCCAAGTATTAGTTTTTGGATTGTATTCGTCAAACCAAGCAACATGACCATCATAATGCCCATCAAGGATTCCACAGACGAGATAGATTTTCCCAGCTCTGGAGAAAACCCCAACTGAGCCACGAAGCCTATCTTCCGGGATTTCTGGACCTTCTCTCCAAATATTTGTTTTTGGGTTGAAGATTAAAAAATTCGCGATTGGTTTCTCATGCGGATATCCACCGGTAAATGCTCCGATCACATAAATTTCATTTTCGAAGGCCAAAGCTTGAAAATGGTGAAAATTCATCGGAACAGTAGCGAGTTGCTTCCAAGTATTGGTTTTAGGATTAAACTCTTCTACTGGTCGATCCATTCGCCCTCCCAAGGCATAAAATTTACCATTTAATTCTACGAAAGAATTTTCATGGCGAGGGGAAGCTTCATTGGTAGTCTCTAGGACTTTCCAAGAATTTTCCTGAGCATGGCAAATAATAGTGAGGAAACTAAGCGTAAGAATGAGGAGTGATTTCATATGATTATAATTGTTTTTTAAAGGATATGTGGGATCTCGCAAAGCTGGTAATCATACCAGTGTGTGGTGATTGCGACATGCTCGATTTCATAAGTGATTTTTTTTACCTCTGAAATTACAAAAAAAAGCATCACTACGAATTCAAAAAAAAACCGCAGGAATACTGCGGTTCTAATTTTTGGTTATTCGGTGGGTTTTAAGCCAATTATTTACCCAAGTCCAAAATGTCCCGAATCTTATTGATTTCAGCCAAATCCGAATAAATCGAGGCTCCATCACTGTCAGCTACTTTTGCACGGATATCTGCTAGGTTGGCGATGAATCCATCCAATGCGGCCAAAATATTATCTTTATTTTCAGTAAGGATCGGCGCCCACATTGCGGGGCTCGACTTGGCCAATCTCACAGTAGATGCAAAACCGGAACCGGCCATGTCAAAGATATTTTTATCGTCTGCCATTCTTTGCAAAACAGTTTTCCCTAACATAAAGGAAGAAATATGGGAGAGATGAGAGACAAAGGCC
>CAWUWQ010000008.1:0-4351 GCA_963926065.1 uncultured Algoriphagus sp. | reverse complement strand
TCCAAAATAGGTACAGAGAAGCCCAAACTCACCAGCGCTTGAGTATTTGGCTGATTGTAGAGGGATGAAAAGTTGAAAGCGGCATTATTGTAACCATAGCTCGCATTAAGCTGGGCTCCGACGCGCTGTCCCTTAGCTTGGGCTACCAATGCTTCTGCTTCTAATTTTCGTCGATCAAAAGCCAAGGCCTCTGATCGATTAGCAAAAGCTAATTCTATTGCACGTTCCACATCGACATCGAAATCTGGAATACTCAATGGCGCAATCAACTCTATTCTTGAGTATTGATTAAGTCCAATAAATGAATTAACAGCAAATGATGAGCCTTCGAGATCCAGTCTCGCTTGAGCAAGATCCTGTTTGGCCTGAAGCGCCTGAAGCTCGATCTGAAGTAATCGGTCTTCGGTAGTTGTTCCGATCTCATAGCGTTTATTTTCTATTGAGAATATTTCTTCCGTGTTTTTCAAATTGATAGTCGCGATATCAAAATTGACTTGAGCGATCAAAAAATCAAAAAATAACTGCGTAGTGAAATACGAAACCTCTTCAATTTCTTGTACAAATTCTCTTTTACTTTCTTCAAAAACCAAAGGCTGAATTTTTTTGTCCCATTTATAAGGATTGTAGGCGAAAAAAGGCTGCTGTAATCTGACATTAACCGGTACTCCTGAAAACCTGGTTTGTGGCTGGCCAGGACCAGCTAAGAAGTTGTCAAACCGATTTGTGGAAGAGTTTACCGAAACAATCCCTCCAGTAGGAGAAATCACTTGCTGAAGTCCTAGCTCCAGATCCATAAAGTTCTGCCTTACCTGCAAAAACTCAATCGAACCATCCGGCTGAGTGATACTATTAAATGCTTGCGAATAACTGGGAATTGTGCCATTTAGACGCAATTGAGGATTGTAATTGGATTTAAATAGTCTGTATTGCCAATAGCTATTTTCCTTACGAGTAAGAGCCCTCAAAGCCGAAGGAGAACGATCTTTTGCCCGTTTAACCATTTCTTCTAAGGTAAATCTTTCAGTGTCTTGACTTTGGACAGATGAAGCAAACGTGACAAAAAGTAAACTAAATAAAATATGTAAAATAGACGGCCTCGGATTCATAAGTATTGTTGGCTAGTTCTTGAATTTCAAACTAAAATAATGATTGATTTCACTTAAACAATTAAAAAGATGATCTCTTTTTCCTAACAAATGCAAAATTAGAAAAGACAACAAAAAATTACTGCTCTTGAGCCTCAATTCTTAACTTGCATACTTTCTATTCCTCTCCATGAAATCAATTATAAGTTTTGTGATCCGGTTTGTTCCGCGTCCCCTCTTGCAGCGAATAAGCCCACTTATTATGAAGGTTTTTGCACAGCTCAATAAAGGAGACAACGTAGAATGCCCTGTTTGCCAAAATCATTATAGTAAGTTTTTGCCTTATGGAAGAATAGCTCGTGCAAATGCACTTTGCCCTAATTGCTTAGCCTTGGAGCGGCATAGATTGATGTGGTTATACCTTCAAGAACGGACAGGTTTTTTCACGGAAAAGCTCAAAGTCCTACATATTGCACCGGAGCATTGCTTCATAGATCGCTTTGAAGTCTTGCCCAATTTGGAATACATTACCGGTGACATTGAGTCTCCATTGGCCAAAGTGAAAATGGATGTGCATAAAATCCCTTTTCCCGATAACACCTTTGACGTGGTCTTTTGCAATCACGTGTTGGAGCATGTCGAGGACGACTTGAAGGCATGCGCTGAATTTAACCGAGTGCTCAAGCCAAATGGTTGGGGGATCCTCCAGTCTCCTGTCTATAAGCTAGAAAAGACTTTGGAAGACAACTCTATCACTGATCCCTCAGAGCGAGAACGACTCTTCGGACAGCGTGATCACGTTCGGAAATTTGGTTTGGATTACGCCGAGAGACTCAGGAAATCGGGTTTGATTATTGAAGAAAATCAATTTGTCAAAGAAATTCCTGAAGAAAAAGTAAAGCGATTCGCATTGGCGCCAGATGAGGTTCTTTTTGTTTGCAAAAAAGGAACTACCCTTTAATCAATTTCACAACCCACTCTAGAAAAAGCCCTGTCCCGTAACAGGTTAATTGGATCATGGAGGTCAATAGACTGAGCAATGCCACTGAAACAGATCGATGCTGGTTTAGAGCAGTAAAAAAAATCACCCCCAGCCAAACCACTATTGCAAGCAATTGTAGCTTGAATATACTTGAGGAAATAAAAGCCATTGGCAAGATAAATATCAAGAATAAAGCAAATACAGTTGGAAGTGAGTGAACCATCTTTATTGCTTCCGGGTGAAATCTCGAAACATTCACACGGTTCTGTCCAAACGAAAAGGCCTGCTTTGCAAACGAAAGCAAGTTGTTTTTCCGCTTATGATAGACGAAAGCTTCTTCAACCAATTCTAGTTTATATCCCGCTTTTTTGATTCGAATACTCCATTCGATATCTTCTCCTCGGTTAGGGTCAATAAAGCCCTGAGTGTCCTCAAAAACAGCCTTACTGACCCCCATGTTAAATCCCCTAGCTTGATATTTCGAGGGATCTTTGAGTTTTCCTCTGATTCCACCCGTTGTCCAAAAGGAGGTCATTGCAAAATCCATAGCTTTCTGAAGAATCGAGAAATCACCAGAGGCAGCATCCGGACCTCCAAAGGCATCCAAGTTTCTGGACACGATACCATCTGCCACAATTGCCAAATAGCCCTTAGGCAAAATCACATCCGAATCTAAAATGATAAAAAAGTCTCCTTTGGCTTGGTTCATTCCTGTATTCCGGGCAAATCCTTGACCAAGATTGGTTTGAGATACATACCTAATAGGGAACTGATTTTGGTAGTTAAGAACAATCTTTTCTGCTGAAAAATCAGAACCATCCTCAATTATCACTACCTCAAATTCATGATAAGTTTGCCTAGTAAGGCTTAAAAGCAATTCCTCTAATTCTTGAGGACGGTTATATACCGGTATGATTACCGAAAAAAACATCAAAAATCGAAATTAACTTCCTCCCCAATTTTATACTCAGCTTCTTTGGATTGGTTAGACGTCATTAATTCAGCGATAAAGCCGGTCACGAATAACTGGATTCCAATAATGAGTGCTACTAGGGCCAAAAAGAATAAAGGTTGATCTACAATTTCTCTTACTTTTAAACCTTTACTAAGTCCATAGATTTTTTCAAAAATCAACCAACAGGTGATTAAAAAACCAGTGACAAATGAAAGGGATCCTAATAAACCGAAAAAATGCATTGGCTTTTTCTTGTATCGATGCACAAAAGAGACTGAAATCAAATCGAGAAACCCATTCAGAAACCGCTCCATTCCAAACTTGGAGTACCCATACTTTCGAGATTGATGCTGTACTACTTTTTCCCCTATTTTCCCAAAGCCGTTCCATTTAGCCAAAAGCGGAATATAGCGATGCATCTCGCCATAGATCTGAATATTCTTAACGACTTTCAATCGATAAGCTTTTAAGCCACAATTGAAATCATGCAGATTAATCCCTGAAATCCATCGCGTAACTCCATTAAAAAAACGGGAAGGTATAGTTTTGGAGATTGGATCATGTCGTTCCTTTTTCCAACCTGAAACTACATCAAGCCCCTCATCCTTGATCATTCGGTAGAGTTCAGGAATCTCCTCTGGGCTATCCTGCAAATCAGCATCCATGGTAATCACTACTTCGCCAGTTGCTTTACCAAATCCCGCATCAAGTGCTGCAGATTTACCATAGTTCCGGGTGAAATTGATCCCTTTGATCGAATTAGATTTTTCAGCCAACTTTTGAATAATTTCCCAGGAGCTGTCAGAGCTCCCATCATTTACTAAAATCACTTCATAAGAAAAGCCGTGGTCATGCATGACACGGCTAATCCAATTGGTTAATTCCGGTAAAGACTCCTCTTCGTTGAAAACAGGAATGACGACGGAAATCTGAGGCATAATTTAAAATTCGAGTGACTTATCCTTTTTCTTCAGGATGGCGCCCAAAATTAAGGCAATAATTGCATAAAATATGATTCCGATTCCAAATCCTTTCAATTGACCTAAGGGAGTAAATTGACTATCTGAAGTTTCCTTCATATCCTGTAAGATTTTTGGATCCAAATTATCTGGACTTTGACCTAATTTCTCTACGAAAGACAGTTGAGTTTTGTAAGCCAAATCTGCTAATACTCCTGGTAATTCAGGATCGACTACATTAAAAAGTAACAATTGGCCGATTAACCCTATGATTCCAGAAACTAAAATTGCTATAAAACTAAAATTAAAAGCAGTTCCAAAAGTCATATAACCACCTAATTCGTTTCGATATTCCCTTCCAAAATAGATA
>CAWUWQ010000007.1:0-4616 GCA_963926065.1 uncultured Algoriphagus sp. | reverse complement strand
ATGTAATTCAAGTCTTGATTTCGATAGACCATTTTAGACAATTTATTCTCCAAGCTGACAGAATAAGATCTGGATTCTCGTGGAGCAGGCAAACTGTCAGTAAATGTGAAAGTGGCTTTTAGCTTAGGCCATATCTGATTTGGATCATGAAATTCAATAGATTTTTGGATCAGCTCGGGACCTGTCAATTGATTCGAAGGCTTTTCGCAAGCGAAAGTAATCAGGGAGAATAAAAAAAGGTAGTGCTTCTTCATAGTTCTAATTTTCTTTAATCTACCTAATTTCGAGAAATGAATTTCAAACTTACCCGTTTTGCTCCCACCCCAAGTGGATTTTTACATCTTGGAAATTTGTATTCCTTTTTGGTGACCAAAGTTTTGGCTGAAAAGCATGATGCAAAAATCATACTTCGAATCGATGATCTAGATCAGGAGCGCTATCGGGAAGAATATGTACAAGACATATTTGACACATTGGATTTCATGGAACTTAGCTACGAGCTAGGACCCAAAAATCTCAAGGAATTTGAAAATGATTGGTCTCAAGTTCATCGAATGGAACAGTATCAGCTAGGACTTGCGGAATTGAGTGAAAAAAAGCTAGTATTTGCCTGTGATTGCTCCCGCAAAAAAATCCAAGAAATGGATTCTAGCGGTTATTATTTAGGTCATTGCCAGGATCGTCGAATTCCATTAGATCGAAAGGAAGTCACTTGGCGCTTTAATGCTCTGGAAACTGATTTTGTTAAATTAAAATCCTATCCTAATCAGCTCAATTCTTCATTAGTCTTACCGACCGATATTGCATTCTCAATTTTAAGGAAAAAAGACCTTAAGCCCGCTTATCAGCTTACTTCCTTGATTGATGACCTCCTTTTTGGGGTCGATTTGATCGTTAGGGGACAGGATTTGTATAGCTCATCTTTGGCTCAACTTGCACTAGCTGAAAAGCTTTCTAAGTCAGAATTCCAGAATACCACGTTTTTTCATCATCCAATTTTAAAGGGGCCCAAAAAGAAAAAACTATCTAAATCAGACGGATCCACTTCGATCAGAACCATTCGGGAGTCAGGCAAAAAGCTAAAAGACGTTTATAAAACGCTAGGTGAATACCTTGGAAATCCAGAAATAAAGGACTTTGAAAGCTTCAAAGCTCAATTCTTGAAAGCATAAAAGCTCGTCTACAATTAATGTCTATTACTCTTTTTTCACAAAAACCCCCGATAAAGTAAGCTTCAACGGGGGTTTTGGGAAAGTTAAACCCACTCCACAGTAGGCATTTCATAGTTAGCCGAAAGGATCTCTCAGTACTTTAGACTTGGAACATGGCACTAAATTCTATTCTATTGGCTCTCCGCTCTTGATTCTTTGTTGAAGACACTCTGAGTTTCTTAATTCTAGTATCTTGATTCTTGCTACTAAAATCTTGTTTCTCAATCAATACTTCGCGGGCATTCCCGGAGCAACTTTAGAATTCTCTATAAACTGTCGAATATCCTCATTGGAGGTCGCTAAATCCTCAGCACGCAGGTACATCATGTGACCGCTTCGATAACCTTTGAAGAAAGTTCTGTCCTTCATTTTTCCAGTTGGGTCGATATGACGAAGGCTATATTTCGCATTAAAATAATCCGTCCCACCATCAAAATAGCCAGATTGGATCATCACATTTAGGTAAGGATTTTGTCGCATGGCAGTACCCAAATCGTAGCCAGTGGTTTCATTGGAGCGATCCCAAGGAGAAACTGGTCCAAAAAGATTGTAAGTCAAATCTGTCTGATAGTTCAAAACATTTTTAGCATAAATATTAAATGCCGGGGCAAAAGCATGATTCCAAGAAGTCAAAGCTGGATCAAAATCATAGCGATCTCCAGCGTCCATTCGATCTATTCCACGGTACCTACTATCCAATCGACCCACGGTCAATCCTTCTTTGCGAAGCAACTCTTTCCAAAAGAAACTGGTCGGAACCATTAAATTATACGAAAGCACGGCTTCTTTGCTGATACCAGCATAGCGAGCCATTTTAGCCGCTACAGCATCCCGTTCAGAATCTGAAAGACTTCCCCCTTTCACCATTGCCGGGAGCAATTCATTCATTGCAAAAGCCTCAGCTTCAGGTAAAATAACATCCAAATCTTTACTTTGAAGATCAGCTGGCAACTGCTTATGATACCAAGCTGTCGCCGTAAAGTACGGAAGGTAGTTTGCCATTTTCACTGGTCCTTCCCGCTCGATCCCCATATCTGTAGGCGATACTAATATTACCCCATTGAAATACATCCAATGAGAATTTTGAAGTTGAGAAACTAAACCAGCCACTCGTGTCGTTCCATAGCTCTCTCCTATCAAATACTTTGGCGAAGCCCATCTATTCTGACGAGTCACGAAGGTGTTTACCCAGTCTGCGAGGTATTTGATATCCGGATTGATTCCAAAGAATGTCGTTCTCGGAGTTTCATGATTGGTAATTCTAGAATAACCCGTATTCACTGGATCGATGTAGACAATGTCTGCCACATCAAGAATTGAATGCGGATTCGATTTTGTACCATATGGCTGGACAGGATAGCCTTCATCGTCGATTTTCAGAACCACTGGACCTGTATAGGCCAAATGCATCCAAATCGAAGCAGATCCAGGCCCACCATTGAAGGAAATGACCAATGGTCTGGTGGTTTTATCGGAGATATCTGTTCGCTCATAGTAGGTATAGAAAAGCGATGCGATTGGTTCGCCTTTTTCATCCCAAACCGGTTGAGTACCTGCTGTAGCCCTATAAGGCACTTTTTTACCTTTTATGGTAGTCTCATGAGTTGTGGTGACTTTTGACTCAACTTCAATTTTTCGCTCAACCTGTCCTTGAACTAAGGTTAGGGAAAATAAGGTCGCTGCAAAGAGCAAGTAAAATTTTTTCATATTGTTGTTGTTCTTTTTATGATTTCAATCTAAAGGATGAAATTCATTCTGATATAAATATTACACCAATGGAATCATGGGGTATTTCTTCCTTGACTCCCGCTGACCAATTTGGCTATCACGACTGCAGGATAAAGAATTCCAATGGTGGACAGAAAAACAGAAAGCATCTTTGCCATGATTTGAACTGGATACAAATCTCCAAATCCAACCGTGGTGAGTGAAACCAAACTGAAATAAATATAGTAAGCATAATCCTCGTCCAGTCCAACCAAATCCGGGCTTCCTGAAATACTGGAACCTGTCATCAAATGAATAATCTCAAAGACAAAGGCACCTAATATTGCTACCGATAAATACACGTTGATAGCTCCAATTATACGATAGATATTAATCTCTGAATCTCGAAACAACAATTTGATATTCAACAGAATAAATACCATCATATTCAAGATCCCTACGATTCGCTCTGATAGGTAAAATTCAAAATCCCAATCGGAGAATCTGAGAATTCGAAGTCCCAGCTGCGCAAAGAAAAGCCCAGATGTAATAAGAATAAAGGCACTTTTCTTAGAAGACCATATTCCTGTAAAGAATAAAAATAGGAAAACGGTATTGACAAAGATGGAATGGAATTGCCCATATTCGATAAGGATTGGGAGCACAAATACCGTGAAAATCAACAACAACAAAAGAATCCCAAAACTGGCATCGGTCAACCAATAGTTAGTGAATGACTTGAACGCAGTTTTTACACGCCTCCTTCTCTTATGAATTATATTTTCCATTTTCTTCTAGAATTCAAGAGTTCCTTCTAAGACTTTTATTGCTTTTCCTTTAATAATCACTCGATCATCATGCTTTTCTAGATGCAGCTCCCCTCCTCTTTTACTGGCTTGATAAGCTTTCAATTGCGTTTTTCCAGAATGCCTATTCCAATAATCCATCAGGGCACAATGCGCAAACCCAGTTACTGGATCTTCTGGCACACCTACATTAGGTCCGAAAAACCTACTGTAAATATCAAAAGAATTCTTTCCCGGAGATGTGACAATTATCCCTTCCTCACTGTGCTTTGCGATCAAATCAAAATCAGGAACCAAGCTTTCTACCTCCTCGGCAGTTTCAAGTTCAAAGATCCAATTCTTCCTCAACTGTGCAGAACGGACTATTTTTTTATCCATAAAATTGTCCTTAAAAAATGGATGGGGATCTTCATACGTAGGAATCAAAGGAAAATTCATTTCAAGTAAGTCTTGGTCTTTTCTTACTCGTAATTCCCCACTCAACGTTTGAAATCGAATAGTTTGATCGGCCGAAGCCCAACCCGACTCAAACATCCAATAGGAAGAAGCTAAAGTCGCATGACCACAAAGATCTATCTCAAGAGTTGGCGTAAACCAACGCAAACCAAAAACTCCCACAGTTGCTGTACGCTCCACAAAAGCCGTTTCTGAGAGATTCATTTCCATAGCGATGGCTTGCATTTGTGATTTGGAAAGAGAATTCTCCAACAAGCATACTCCTGCGGGATTTCCTGAAAATGGACTGGCAGAAAAGGCATCCACCGTAACTATTGCAATTTTCATTTTAGTAGCGCTCTTTAAATATGGTCATGTGATGTTCAAAGTGACTCGGAATGATCCAGAATAGTGCTCTTGGGCTAAAGGGGTTTCCGCTTGCCTGACCGATAGTAGT
>CAWUWQ010000006.1:0-11118 GCA_963926065.1 uncultured Algoriphagus sp. | reverse complement strand
GCAGCCTCAGCTGGCAATTCAAATGTGGCTTTGTCTGACTCTAGCTCACATAATACTTCGTCCATTTGAACTTCATCGCCATCTTTTTTAAACCATTGGCCTACGGTCACTTCAGTTATTGATTCACCTACTGCGGGGACTTTAATTTCTTTGCTCATAAGTTTTAGATTATTGTCTTCGGAAAATGGCGACAAAATGAATGGATTTATTTTGGGATTTAAGCTGGTGGAATTAATTAACTTTTAGTGCTTTGGCAACAATATTTCTCTGCTCTTCTTGGTGGACTTTATTATATCCTGTCGCAGGAGAAGCACTGGATTTTCTGGAAATCAGCTCCATTGGCAACTCTTTGTAAAGTAATCTCAGGATATAATTCCAGTAGCCCATATTTTCTGGCTCTTCCTGAACCCAAACTACCTCTGCTTTTCCATACCCTTTTAGTATATCTTGAATTTGTTTAATCGGCAATGGATGAAGCTGTTCAATTCTTACGATAGCAACGTTATTGATTTTATCCTTTTCTCTCGCTTCCTCCAAATCATAATATATTTTTCCCGAACAAAGGATAACTCGCTTTACATCTTTTGCCTTCACTGTGGTATCCGCAATGACTTCTCTGAAAGAACCTTCGGTAAACTCTACCAAAGGAGATATTACTTTAGGATGTCTCAACAGTGATTTTGGAGACATCACAATACAAGGTTTTCTAAAATCCCAAGTCAATTGTCTACGAAGTAAGTGGAAAAAGTTGGAAGGCTCTGTGATATTGGCAACCACCATATTATACTCCGCAGAAAGCTGTAGGAATCGCTCAGGTCTGGCATTGGAATGCTCAGGTCCTTGACCTTCATAGCCATGTGGAAGTAACATAACCAAGCCATTCATTTTTTGCCATTTGGTCTCACCTGAAGAAATAAACTGATCAATCATGGTTTGAGCACCATTGGCAAAATCACCAAATTGAGCTTCCCAAATCGTAAGACAATTGGGATTGGCCATCCCGTAGCCATATTCAAATCCTAAAACAGCATATTCCGAAAGCAAGGAGTTGTAAATATGGAATTGACCTTTTCGATCTTTCAATTCCAAAAGGGAATTGAATTCCTGATTCGTATTAGCATCATGTAGCACAGCATGCCTGTGAGAGAATGTACCTCGCTGCACATCCTGACCAGTCAATCTTACACTTTTACCTTCCAAAAGAAGCGTGCCATATGCCAAAAGTTCAGCAGCAGCCCAGTTCAATTCTTTAGATTGGAAGAACATGTCTTTCCGTTGCTTCAATTGTGACTCGATCTGCTTCAATGGCTTAAAGCCCTTTGGCAATACTGTTAAGGCATGCGCAACTTTTTCAATATCAACTGAGGAGACTCCTGTTGCTGGAGATTTGTCAAAATCAGCAGGCTCAGAGCGTCTCAAGCTGCGCCATTCCTCTTCAAATCTGGTAGCCTGGTATGGCAAAGGCTTCTCTTTGACCATATTTAGGCGATCTTGAAGCAATTTCCTGAACTCCTCATCCATCTGGGATGCAATTTTAGCATCAAAATCTCCACGTTCAGTCAATCGCTTGATGTAAATCTCTCTTGGATTGGGATGCTTGGAAATGATATTGTAAAGTTCAGGCTGTGTGAATTTAGGCTCATCTGCCTCATTGTGCCCATGCCGTCTGTAGCATACCATATCCACAAAAATATCTTTGCTGAATTTTTGCCGAAATTCTGAGGCCAATTTCGCGGCGAATACAACAGCTTCGGCATTATCACCATTAACGTGAATTACTGGAGCATCAATAATTTTTGCTACATCAGTGCAGTAAATTGAGGTACGTGCATCATCAAAATCAGTTGTAAATCCAACTTGATTATTGATCACAAAGTGGATAGTTCCTCCAGTATTATACCCTTCCAAACCAGCCATTTGAGTCACCTCATAAACGATTCCCTGACCCGCTACAGCAGCATCTCCATGGATCAAAATTGGAAGTGCTTTTTTTGCATCTCCCTTGTGTTCAGTATCAATTTTAGCTCTAATGAAACCTTCCACAACAGGATTTACTGCTTCAAGATGAGAAGGATTAGGTGCTAATTTGAGGTGTACTTTGTTATTATTTGGAGTAATAATATCACTGGAATAGCCCATGTGGTATTTCACATCGCCATCTCCCATCGTCAAGTCAGGCTTTGCTGTACCTTCAAATTCAGAAAAAATCTGTTCATAGGTTTTACCCATGATATTTGCCAGCACATTCAATCGACCACGGTGTGCCATGCCGATCATTACTTCTTTGACTCCTAACTCAGACGAAATATTGATCACAGCATCCAAAAATGGAATTGTACTTTCGCCGCCTTCCAAAGAGAATCGCTTCTGACCAAGGTATTTGGTATGTAGAAAGTTTTCAAAAACTACTGCTTGATTGAGCTTGAAAAGAATTCGCTTCTTATCCTCATGTGCAGGATTGAAAGCCAATGCTTCCTTTTCCACCTTGGTTTTAAACCAATCTAGCATCTCTGGATCCCGAATGTATAAATACTCAAAGCCTATCGACCCTTCATAGATAGTCTTCAGCGAAGCTATAATAACTGATAGCTTGGATTTTCCAATACCGATTTCATTACCAGCCTGAAACTCCGTATTCATATCCTCCTGACCCAGCCCGAAATCCTGTGGATCAATTAATGCTTTGCGGTCTCTGCGTTCACGAACTGGATTAGTCTTTGATCTCAAATGAGCACGAGATCGATGGGCATGGATTAACGCCCTTACTTTTATCTCCTTGGGAAGCTGTTCCATATCCATAATGGTACCTGGAGTCGCAAGTGCGCCATTTTTTGCAGCCGTCCCACTAGAAATAATTGTCGAATGCTCATCTCCTTCGGATGAATAATTTGACAGGGCAAAATCAAACCCATCAAAGAATTCTTTCCAACTAGAATCGATGGAATCAGGATCTGATTTATAGGAATGATAGAGCTCATCTACATAAGAAACGTGAGCATTGGCGATGTAAGAGAATTTATCCATGACAGTTTTTATTCGGTAAACAAAACTATATGGAATAATTGGCTTAAAAAAATTGCTTATTTGCAATAGCAAATATCTATAATAAAAAAAAGCAGCGCATGTAGCGCTGCTTTTAAATTTAATCCAATCTTAATTATCTTAATCCAGCAGGCCAAGGCTTACCTGAATTCGATTTGATAGCTACTTGACCAAATTCACCGTAAGTGTTGATCCAATCAAGAGTAAGCAATTCTGGAGTCGAACTAACGACAGTCATAGAATAACTATCACCATACTTATCACTACCACTCATAGTCAATTTACCACAGGCGTCGCTTATTCTTACGTTACCACTACCCCATGAGTCTGGATAACATGATGCCCATGCTCCAAAGGTTCCATCAGAGACTTTATAAGCACCTGGTGCGCCGGATATCGCAGTCCAAGTGGTTGATCCAGAGAAAACTTCTCCGCAGAAAGTCTCTAAATGATCAAATGCATAAGTACCTGCTAAATCAGAAGGACAAATTACACTCACATTGTAAAGGAATGGGGAAGCATAGAAAGGAGCACCCGCAACATCACCAGATAAATTTGTATTAGTGAATACACGTCCAAATCGGTCATTTAAAACCAATCTAAACTCAAACACATCTGCACCATTAATATCGGCAGCAGTTAAACCAACAGCTGCGATTGCTTCTGCAGCGGTAACTACGATACCAGCTCTAAGAAATCTTGAGTCTGCATTAGTTGCAAAATCCGACTTCTGAAGAGTCTTAACCAATACATCAGCCTGTGGGGTGTATTTCAAACCCACGCCAGCGATCAATCTTCTGTGTCTCACACGTACTTCTACTGTTTCTACAGTAGCACCGTCTTCAATATCAACTGCCTCAATGGTAATATCAAACTTTGATGCTCCCAAATTGAAGAAGTTGAAACTTGTGCTAGTTCTGGAGATTGTTCTCAAATAAGCTGCTGTGTCGAATGTTGTATACGGAACACTAGGCTCCACAAAGTCACGACAAGAGCTTAAGAAAACCAAGGCTCCCATTAGCAGTCCGAAACTATATTTAAATATTTTCATTTTTCTTATATATTTTTTGGTTAGTAAACCCAAGAATTACCAGCAGGATTGTTATCCCAGAACACTTGAACCGATTGATCTGCTTTCTGAACCGCATTGGTATTTGTAACCAAATAATTCAAAGGATAGAAGAATGAACGCGGGAAAGTCCCAGGATTCACTTCTAAGCCTGGCTGCATATTAGATGGCTGACCAGTTCTTCTGTACAAGTTGAAAGCTTCAGTACCGTTGCCGAAAAGAGACAACCAATACTCTCTACCGATGATTTTCATTTTGACAGGTGCTCCATCATATTCAGTAGACACATAAGTCAAATAATTATCCACTTGTGATGCATAATTAGCATCAGGTGTAAATCCAGTAATCGCACCAGTCTCTGTAGTAGTCTTAGACCAGCTTCTTACATACTCCAAGTGCTTCTTGATTCCATCTAACATTAAGGTTTTTGGATTACCCGCTGTACCAAGAGTCAAAGCAGACTCAGCTAACATAAAGTCAACATAAGCTGCCAACATGATTGGATGAATACCAGCTCCTTGTGCACCTAGATTAGGATTATTTACTGGAGCACCAGAATTGTTGTCAAATCTACCGCCAGCTGGGAATACTCCCCAAGCAGTACGCTTCAATCCATCTGGTGGAATACCATCTGGATCTAAGTGATCACGACCCCAATAGCCTCTGGTACCCGGAAGACAATAAATAAAACTACCTACTAGATACTGTGGAGGTGCGATCTGCGTAATACATTCAATTTCATCAGGATTAGTAGAATTCACGATAGTTTGACGATACATGTAGTATCTGACACGAGGATCATCAAATCCCTTTGCCTCTGTCAAATGCCACATGTAGTAAGTAGACTGATAGTCACCACCACCTGAAGTGTATTGGCCAGCAAAACGAGGATGTCTAGAATCCGGATCAGCTCTTGAAGTACCAAACTTCCAAACGAAGTCATCCCCAACTTTAAGGAAATTGTTTGCTGCAACTAGTGCATCAATACCAGCTTTAGATTCGGCAGTTTTTACCAATCGAGTATTTAAATAATATCTCAATTTCATGGTATTCACTAGTCTAATCCATTTGGTATAATTCCTAGCATAGAAATAGTCATTTGGAGTTCCAGCAGACGGAGCAGCCTTGAAATGTGCATCAGCCTCATTCAACGCTGCAAGAGCAGCCGAATAAACAGACTCACCTGTATCCACCTTAGGATTAAAGTTAGAAGGATCAAGAGCTTCAGACAATGGAACATCACCATAAGAATCTACTAGGTGCATGTAAACCATTGCTTTGATTGTCTTAGCAATTCCTAGGTGTCTCTGAAGATTACCTTCCTCAGCCAATGGCTCAAGAAATGCGATATCTGCAAGAATACCAGAATAGGTACCTGTCCAATATCCATTAGTAGTACCTGGAGTATAGGCTCCTTCATACTGTGCACCTCCTTGATTGATAATACGAGTTAATCTCATGCCATCATCACCTACTGTGTTGAAGACACCTTGATAACCCAATTGGATACTATTCAAAAGGAAGTTTGGATCAGCCGTAGCAGCAGTCACTGCATTCGGATCATCTTGTAAGTCGAGGTCACATGATGTCGCAAATAACATACTTGCGGCGATCATTAGACTATATATTTTTCTTTTCATTGTATTTCAGTTTTGGGATTAGAATGTAAGTGTTACAGTTCCACCAAATCTTCTGGAGCTAGGACCGGTTACGAAATCGAAACCAAGACCATTACCCACACCAGTACCTAACACGTCAACGTCATAGTTCATGTTAGGAGGGAAGTTTAAGGCTTTAAACCAAAGGTTACTTCCACTTACAGCTACAGAAGCTCTCTTGAATGGGGTTTTAGCCATCAAGTTAGAAGGCAATTGATATCCAAGGGATAATTCACGAAGTCTGATCATAGAACCGTCAAAAATGTTTGGCTCATCTGTAGCTCCCTGATATCCGCTAAAGAAATAGTTAGCCGCAGTGATCTGAATATCATTTGGTGTACCATCTTCTTTCACACCTGGCATGATAAAGGTCAATTCTCTATCTATCACAGGATCTTTCGTTACACCTCTTGCAAGTGTTGCAGTTACAGTACTAGAGAATACATCTCCCTTGTGTCTGTACTCAAGCATTGCATTCAAAGTGAACCCTTTGTAGGAGATTGTATTAATCCAAGAACCATTCCAACGTGGGTTAGGATCACCTAATGTCACTAGATCTGATGTTGGCTTGTGAAGACCATTAGAAAGGATGATAGGCTGTCCAGTCTGCTCATCTCTATCAAAACCAATACCTCTAATAATATTGAATGGCTGACCTGGGATAGCGAAGTTTCCTAAGTTAGTGAAACCAGCTACAACCACTTCTTCCAAACCTCCACCTAGTTCAAGTACTACACTTCTGTACATAGACCAGTTGACGGTTGATTCCCAACGGAATCCAGATGCAGTAGATATTGGAGTAACAGTAGCTTGGAATTCAATTCCTCTTGTTCTCAGCTTACCAATGTTGATCTGCGTAGAAGTAAATCCTGTTGCTGGATCAATCGGTGAGTTGGTAATCAAGTCACGAGTATTCTTCTCATATAGTGATAGGTCAAATGTCAACTTATTGTTGAACAGGACACCTTCCACACCAAATTCGAATTCTTCCTGAAGCTCTGGCTTCAAGTTAGGATTACCCAATCTGTTTGCTACTGCGTGAGTTTGTGTCACCTGACCGTTGACATCGAATGCTCTAGCACTTTGTGCAAGAATATTTCGAGTTCTGTACGGAGGAGGGAAACCAGCAGAAGTACCATAAGCAAGTCTCAATTTCAAATCATTAACCGTAGAAGAGTTCCAGTTGAACGCTGTGCTAGGAAGGAAAGAAACTGATGCTCCTGGATAAAGAATTCTTCTGTTTTCAGGCTCTACTGTTGAAGTCCAGTCATTTCTTGCAGATAAATTCAAATACAAGTAATTAGAATAATCTAGCGTAACGTTTCCGTAAACTCCCATTCTTCGCTCTTCTTGAGTGCTGTTCATAGTGCCTCCACTATAAGCATCATTACTGGATGAGTTAGTGAAGTTAGAGTGTCTGAATAATCCAAAAGCCAATTGGCCTTGAGAAGCAACACCTACTTGCTCAAAATAATCATATCTTGAATTACCACCCAATAGGAATGACATACCAATCTTATCTGAAATTTCAGTCTTCCAGTTCAATACCAAATCTTGATTCCAGATTGTATTCTTAAGGTTAATAGTTCTGTAATATCCAGAATTTGTGGCCAAGCTACCGGAAGGTCCTCCTTTATTATATCTCAATTCTTGCTGCTCAGTGTATGTATCCAAACCAATTCTGTAAGTTACAGAGAAGTCGTCTGTGACATCATATACCAATGAAGTAGAATTGAAGAAACGCTGAACGTCAGAAGTATTTTGGTAATTCTTCACCAACCAAAGCGGATTAACGATATCGTTTCCACCTCTATAGTATACAGAGCTTTTGTCAACAGGATTTTCGAAAGGAAGTCCTGCCAAATCAACTGATCTCGGAGTATACAATACGTGAGCAAACACGGAAGGAATACCACCAGAAGGTCCTGATCCAAAAGAAGCATTTACTGGAGGAGACTCAAGGTCGGTGATTGCAAAAGTGAACGAAGAGTTCACTGTAAGCTTATCAGTTACAGCAGAGTTGATTCCCAATCCGAAATTATACTTCTTCAAGTTGTTACCTGGAGTAAAACCTTCGTCATCGGTGTAACCAAAACTTGCACTGTAACCAGTTTTATCAGAACCACCTGCAATCTGAATCGAAGTATTAGATACTAGACCAGTTTGGAAAAATGCAGTGGATGGATCTTCGTATGCTTTATAATCATACTTCACAGGTGTACCACCTACGATACCGTCTACCCAAAACTGAGGGAATGCCTCACGTACAGAAGCAACAGAGGAAGTAGCGTAAGGGTGATTTACTTGTAAACCCTGGTCCATTCTCGGACCGAAGTTAGAGAAGAAGAACCCTGGAGCCTGCTGGAAACCATTTCCATAAACTTCTCCATAAGTTGGCAAAGAAGCCGCAGTATTGGAGAATACAGATTGATTGATAGTTACTTCAGCAGATTTTCTTTTAGAAGCACCAGATTTGGTAGTAATCAAAATTACACCATTTCTTCCCTGATCACCATAAAGAACGGTTGCTGAAAGACCTTTCAAAACTGACATTGATTCGATGTTGTTAGGATCGATGTCCAAGAATCTTGAAGAGGTAGTAGCCCCACCAGTGGTGAAACCATTGGTATTGTTGGTTGAGGTGTTGAAAGGCACACCATCTACTACGAATAGCGGCTGGTTAGAACCGGTAGCGGAGGAATAACCTCTAATTACCATGTTTGTACCAGATCCTGACATACCGTTAGTAGAGGTGATATTCACACCTGGTACTTTTCCTTGTAATACTCGAGCTACATCTTGCTCGGGACGATTTTCTAATTGATCGCTGTCCACGGAAGTAACTCCATAACCGAGCGCTTTCTTTTCCCTTTCGATACCGATCGCCGTTACTACCACTTCGGATAGCTGAGACGCATCGATTGCAAGGGTTACATTAATTACGGTCCGATTACCGATTGACTCTTCTGAAGCCTTAAGGCCAACAAAAGAGAAAATCAGGACATTGGATCCCGCAGGTACGTTAATGGAGTAGTTACCATCCAAATCGGTGGTAGTACCCACTGTCGTACCTTTCGCGAGGACGGTTGCACCTGGCAAACCTAGTCCATCTTCATCTGAGATTACCTTGCCGGTAACCACTCGTTGCTGCGCAGACACTTCATAACTGAGTGTCATGGTGAAGAGCGCAACAACCAAGAGTAAAGCTTTTCTCATAAGGTATTTAGTTTAGTTGATATGTAAAGAAAATTCCTTTCTAGCGAAATTCAAAATCGAGCTCAAACTTAGACAAAACAATCTTTATTTAAATTTATTATAACTTAAGTTATATTTTAATTAATATTATCACGATATAATTATTTAATTTATACTTATTATTAAATTTTAAGATTATTTATTAAACTAACGGTAGATTTCTTATATAAATGGGCTAAAAGATTGATAATTCGGTTTTGCCCTCTTTGTTAACATTTATTAACTGAAATCGACCGATTTCTTAACATTAACAAAACAATATTCTGAGGAATTAGAAAAATGATTAAAATCAAAAAATGTTTTATTTCGATAAATAAGGAAAAATAAAATAATATTTGATTGAATCGTCAAATAATCACCTAAAAAGCACTCTTTTAGGTTTATTTAGAATATTATTCTATTTCAATTTTACCATGACAGGCTATAATGGCAAAAAATGTCAAAAAAAATCTGTTAGGGTTATTTTCCGCAAGAAAAAATTGAGTTTCCCGCCAAAACCCTAAAATCAGGTTCAAAAATTTAAAGAAAATAAAATTTTACAAAGAATATCTTAAGGTGAAGGCTGCATCATCTTCCCAAAAGCCAGCAAAGTCTTGAAAGTTTATTGCGGGTTTCCAGTAAAACCCAAAATAAAAATTGCTCCTGTTAATATTGTATTCTAAACCAACAATGGCATCTACGCCATAGACCTGATAATCCTGAGTACTCTTGTACACCCAAGGCGGCTCACCTTTTCCTGCTTTCCATACTCCATAGTGGCCTCCACCACCAACATACCACTCTAATCCTTCAAATTCCCGAATATCCATGTGATGCTCATAAAGCAATGCGCCAACCCAGCCTCTCCAACGATTATAAACGAGTAAATCAGCCGCCCCCTGGGCTGTGAAGAATTGTTTGACAGTACCGCCCACATTTGTTCCGCCTGTCACACCTATCATGGTATTATAATCCGCCACTTGAGCAGAACTATCAATAAATGAATTGGTATATATAATGAGAAAAAACAGAAACCCTAAGCAACTCCTTTTCATACAAGTGATTTAGTTTATTTTGAAAAATTAAACATATTTTTTGGCGTAAAACAATAATCTAAAGGAATATCAAACGATTCACTTGGAATATGATGAATAGGCTCAAAAATACTCAATCCGATTTTGATCACTTTTGGATCGATCGTAGCCAAAAACCGATCATAATAGCCCTTTCCATAGCCAATTCGCTGCCCTTTGTAATCTACCGCCAATAGCGGGACGAAAACCGCTTGAATTAGCTCAGGTGAAATTAGCTCAAAATTCCTGGGGACTGGGATTCCATATTGATCTTCTACGAATTCAGTCCTCTTTTCTACCAGAATGGTTCCCATCCCATTATTCAAATTATCCATTACAGAGGTATAAAGGATTTTATTCCTGCGCTCTAGTACGTCTCGTATTAAGAAGGTATTTATTTCATTGAGTTTTTGAATTGGAAAAAAAAGATGAAAGTGATCCAATTCAGGATGCTGCTCACAAAAATCCTCAACAGCTAACGCAATTTTTTCGGATCCCTTCTTTAGCTCATCCTGAGTTAATTGGTTTCGCTTCTCTTTAAATAGCACTCGGAGATCAGCTTTACTAGGATTCATGCTCTAATACCATCATTCTAAAATCCAAAGGGTCAAAGCACTCCAAAAGTTTTTGAATCAAATCTGGATCGCCAAGGTAAAACTGCATCATATTTACCACGCGTTCTTGCGGACTACCCCCTGGTTTGACAAATTCCTCGAGACTCTTTGCTCGGTCCAGCTGAATTTCATGCTTCCGCTCCTCTGCTTTTCGAAGCTTGGTACTCATTTGATCAATAATCTTGAGGGTCCTTACCTTCCCAGCTGCAAAAGAATCTGCAAGACTCTTCTCCAATTGAATAGCTTGATTCCCTTTTTCATCAAAAAGTCCAGAAATCACTTCCCGCTCTTTTTCCATAAGGATATCAAAATCAGATTCGCTCAGCACAAATTCCTTTTTCCAAACTGCGAAATCTCGGAAAAGATCTTTATAGCTCCAATTCATTTGTTCCATTTTCCGAATTGCAGCAGTATTCAATAGCAAAGCG
>CAWUWQ010000005.1:0-4026 GCA_963926065.1 uncultured Algoriphagus sp. | reverse complement strand
CTCTACGATTAAAAAGCTCTCTCTTCCATCCCTTACAGCATACGCAATCTTATTCATTCGACTATTCACGTCAAATGCCTCAATACTTTTGCTAAATGCAGATATTTGATTTGCAACTTGATTACCGATATTCAATCGCATTAAATTATTTATCCCACTTAAGTCGCTCATATAAACGACCATATTGGGATTGACTCGTCGGGCACCAAGATTTTTACTGTTGGAATTAGTCAGCTGCTGGGTGACTATGGTATCTGTCACCTCCGACATATAAAGGTTAAAATACTCCGGATAATCCTTCAGATCAATCTGTTTCCCAACTATGGAGTCAGGGAGTTCTTTAAAATTGGAGGAATAAATGACTGTGGAGTCATTCAAAAACATAGGCGACAAATCATCAAACTGATCATTTGTCAACCGCTTTCCCTGTCCTCTTATGTTCAGAGTGAAAATATCAGATTTACCATTTGAAATGGCTGAAATTGCCATATTCTTTCCTGTACTATTAAAGTCAAGACTTAGAATTTGAGTGATATTTCTTAAGAAAATTTTATCCTGACTTGAGCCATCAATAGCCCTAAGTCGAAGTGTAGTAGTGCCTCTCCGAAAAGATGCTATTGCAATATTTGCCGAGTCTTTCCAAGCGATAACTGGTGCTAAAAAGTTTGGATTCTGATCTTCCAGCGTTGTTCCTCCTGTGAAAATAGTTCGTTCTTCTCCACTGGAAACCTCTCGTACTTGGACTTTGTATTTTCCTCCATTATTTAATACATAAGCGATGTTCAGTCCGTCAGGACTAAACTTTATATCATTGATAGCTCCGATAACCCGTGGAGAAGTCTCAGCTACCGCAGAATTTCGGTCTATATCTTTAAATGAATTTTTGACCTGAGCATTGATTGCCAAATAATAATTCTTCCAATCATCCGTGAAGGTTTTATAATTTAAGCCTACAGTATTTGCAATGCTATTTTCCTCGTTTCGATTGATTCTAGAAAGATTAAGAATACTGGAAATGTATCTTCTTCCGTACTTCTCAGCTACGTAGTTCCAAACAGATTGTCCGACCAAAGCGGCCTCTTTTTCCTTCAATTTCAGAATTTTAGGCTTTTCTTCATCTTGAAAAAAATGACGGATGTAATCATCCATTTCCCTACTCCAGCCTTTTGCCAAATAAAGCGCTATTCCATCCACATACCATTCTGGAAAAGAATTCATCAAATTGGACTGGAAAGCGTCAGCAACCGATGCCCCATAAAGCATCTCTTCAATGATCACTTTGGAAGTAGCATAGATCAAATCATCTTTGAATCGATCCATTTGGCCTTTGTAGGACACTTCAGCAATCAATCGATTGAAGTTCGTCTGTCCTTCCTCATTGAACTGTTCTTTATTTAAGCCCAGATTACTTTGAAGCAACTCTTCCGGAGAATTATAAATGTATATTCTTGGCTTGGTATAGGCTACGTAGCCAATCATTTGCGTCAATCGATCAAATTCTGACTCCAGATATTCGATAGCCAGTTTGGCATTTGCTCCACCCCGATCATAATAATAGACTTCAAAGTTATTTGAAGTGTAGAAATACCATTCAAATTGCTTGTGTTGAATTCTATTTTTACCATACCGATCTTGGTCAAACTGCGCGTTTGCAAAAAAAGAACTTAAAAATAAGCCGATAAAAACAATAATTCGAAACAGGTTATCTCGCATTCGTTGTACTAGAAGTTGCTTTTAAATATAGTTAAAATAACGTGCTATGTCCACTTCACTTTCCATGGGCATATTTCCCAACAAATACCCGGTCATTAATTTACTAAAATATGGCACAAGAGAAACCCCTTTAGCGCCAAAACCATTGAAGATGTAAACGCTCTTCTCTAACGGATGTTTACCTAAAAAAGGCTTTCTGTCACGAGTTGCTGGCCTTATCCCTGTTTTATGACTCTTAATACTTATAATTGGCTCATTTACAAGTCCTTTAAGTCGATCAAGTATTTCCGTCTTTGCTGATTCTGTTGGTCCCTGATCCAAATCATGTTTGCTATAAGTAGACCCAACTCGATGAAGATTTGGCCCAAGTCCGACTCTGAAAACTCCTCTGTTAACGATGTAGTCTGGATTAAAATCTTGTTCAACCTCTAAAATTTCACCTTTAACTGGTGCAAATGGTAAAAATTTAAAGAAGGTTGAATTCAAGGCACCCAAACCATTGCAGTAAATCAGACCATCAAATTCAAGAGTATCATAACGCCATTGTTCGTCTTCTTTTGATAATTTATCCTCCACAAATTGATCAAGGATCAGCTCTTCTCGAAGCAGCACGCTCATAGCATCTAAGAATTTCGGGATTTGAAGCCAACCCGAATTCTTTAGCATCACCCCCCCAAAACTATCATAAAGTGACTGGGATTGACTTTTATTATAAATCTCATCCAAATAGGGTGTAAATCCAGGGTCAGCACTATGGCCCATCCACTCATTTTGCTCTTCAATAGATAAAAAGGGTCGGTAAATTTTCTGAATATTTAAAAAATCCTTTCCAGTGAGCTTCTCCAATTCCTGATAAAATGGAAGAATTTCTGGGAAGAGCTGATCTGCCTTCCAAGTTTTAACCATCTTTCGCCCAGTAATGGGGTTAAATAAACCTGCGGCAACTCGACTGGATTGATTTTCGTTCGGAAGATCAAAAATCCGGACAGTTTTGCCCGCCTTCCTAAGCCTATACCCCAACGAAAGTCCTGCAATCCCTCCTCCTATTAGTAAAAAATCAATTTTCATAGCCCAAATTAAAGGTATAATTCTTTATTTTGCTTGACTATAGCCGACAATTCCAATGCTTCATATCAAGTCTTTCACATTTAATCCTTTTCAGGAAAACACCTACCTAATTTATGATGAGTCAGGTGAGGCCACATTGATCGATCCTGGGTGCTACGAAATTGAAGAGCAACTAGACCTCCTAGATTTTATCACGGAAAAAAAACTAAAGGTCACCCGGTTGGTCAATACCCACTGTCATATAGATCATGTTTTAGGGAATTTTTGGGCGAAGAAAACTTTCAGTTTGCCTTTGGGAATTCATCCTAATGAGATTCCTGTTTTGAAGTCCGTCGAAGTCTATGGACCTAATTACGGCTTTAAAAACTATCAAAGCACTGAAGCGGATTATTTTCTAAAAGAGGGCGATCAGCTAATCGTGGGAAAAGAATCGCTTGAAATCTTATTTGTTCCCGGACATGCCCCGGGACATCTAGTTTTTTATCATAAGCCTAGTAACCAAGCAATTGTTGGAGACACAATATTTCGAGGAAGCATCGGTCGAACTGATTTACCCGGTGGGAATCATCAGCTTTTATTAAAAAAAATAAAATCTGAATTGCTTACACTCCCAGATGAAACAGTCCTTTTTTCAGGTCATGGGCCATCTACCACCGTTGCTTTTGAGAAAGCCTCGAATCCATTTGTAGGAAAATCAGCCATATCGTGAAAATCAAATCAAATATCCCAAATGGATTTACCCTCCTCAATCTACTCTCTGGGGTAATTGGGATAATTTGGGTTTTGCAAGGAGACATCTTATCAGGAGCTTATTTTATTTTAATTAGTGCAGTTTTTGACTTTTTTGATGGTTTTGCGGCAAGAATTTTAAAAGTATCCAGTGAAATAGGCAAACAATTGGATTCCCTAGCTGACTTAGTCTCTTTTGGAGTTTTGCCTGGATTCATTCTTTTCAAAATGGCGGAGGAACAATATGGCTTGGAATTGCTCCCATATTTCACGTTGATAGTGCCTTTACTTTCGGCTTATAGATTGGCAAAATTCAACTTGGATACCCGCCAAAGTGATCGGTTCATTGGATTACCCACACCAGCAAACGCATTATTCATTAGCACTTTACCTTATCTAGCTATTTCGGTTCCTCAAGTCGGAGTTTGGCTCAACAATCCTTTGATTTTAGTGATTGTTGCTTGGGTAATGGCAATTTTATTAGTTTTAGAAATCCCCCTAATAGCACTGAAGTTC
>CAWUWQ010000004.1:0-3812 GCA_963926065.1 uncultured Algoriphagus sp. | reverse complement strand
CAGAGTGATATCCAGTATCTTGGATTGGAATTCCACTGCAGCCTTAGCGTAATCCAGGTATAAAAAAGGCCCTCTTTAGATCGGTTGCTGGTAAAAAAATCCCGATTTTCCATCAAGGGTCTGCCCAATTGTTGGAGAAACCAAGATGCCATTGCTGAGTTGTCCAAATCATTTGAAATGAAATGCTGCAATTGATGTGGTTTACTGTAATGTTTCCAAGTTCCATAAGAAGATCTTTGCTGCACCAGAAAATCAGCAATTCGGTTGAGGATCTCCTGTGCAACAGGAATATCCTGCAAGTACAGTAAGGAATGTCCTATTAGAGTAGCAGGAAAAATCGAATGCTCCTCTACTAAAACACTGGATTTCATGTCCCCTTGGATAAAGGTTTCTAAGGAATCCGCTGTACAATTTTCAGCTGAGCCAAATAGACAGGAAAAACCCCCATCGGACAATTGATGATCCTTTAGGAATTTTAACCCTTTTGAAATCGCGAAATCTAATTCCATTTAAAATAACATTCCCTCCATTTTGATTTAAAATTGAGACGAGTACGGCTCTAATCTTTTATCATGCTTTTGACAGCATGATCCTATTGCGATAGAACAATCCGTGATTTTTCAGCACTTACTGACTTAGGACAACGTTATTAAATCCGTCAGGTCTTTTTCAAAAGTACTTCGATAATGTTTGGAAGCAAACTGATTCAGGTTCGCTTGGATAATATTTTTACCAGCAACCGAAACTTACCTTTAACTCCTCAAGTCTCCACCAGAATCCAAAAAAAGTCCAAGCCTTTCGACTTGGACTTGCTAAAACGCCAGGCTTTAGCGTTCATGCCTTCAAACTTTCTCTTGCCACTTCACTCCAGTATCCTTCCAAGCCCGATCATTGGCAGAATTAATGACCGCTTCGCAAACTTTCTGAGTCTCAAAAGCATCTCTGAAAGTTGGGTGGCAGGACTCTCCTGTCTCCAAGCTATGGAAGAAGTCAGCTACTTGATGGATGAACGAATGCTCATAGCCAATCGAGGTACCGGGAATCCACCAACGTTTCATATAAGGATGATCTCCATCAGTGACGTGAATTGATCGCCACCCTCTTACAATTCCCTCGTCGCTATGATCAAAATATTCTAAACGAGTCAAATCATGTAAATCCCAGCGGATTGATGCATTCTCGCCGTTGATCTCAAAGGTATAAAGGGCCTTGTGCCCTCGTGCATAACGGGTGGCTTCAAAAAGCCCAAGGGAACCGTTGTCAAAATGGCAATGGAAAATACAGGCATCATCGATCCCAACCTTTTGCTTTTCTCCAGTGTCCGTGTGAACCCGCTCCTTAATAAAGGTCTCGGTCATCGCAGACACATCCTTGATTCCTCCATTAATCCACATAGCCGTATCAATGCAATGAGCCAATAAGTCTCCTGTCACGCCAGAACCAGCAGTTTCCACATCTAATCTCCAGAGTCCATCTCCTCCTTGAGGCAAATCTGGACTGATCGTCCAGTCTTGTAAGAAATTGGCGCGGTAGTGGAAGATCTTTCCAAGCTTTCCTGAATCCACGATATTCTTGGCTAAAGTCACTGCAGGAACTCTTCGATAGTTGTACCAGACGGTGTTTTTCACTCCAGCTTTTTCTACTGCATCGAGCATTGTCTTCGCTTCTGCTACAGTTCTTGCTAGTGGCTTTTCGCAGAGAATCATCTTCCCCGCCTCGGCAGCAGCTATCGCGATTTCAGCATGCATATCGTTTGGTGTGCAAATATCGACTGCATCTATGTCGTCTCTGGCAATCATTTTTTTCCAGTCAGTTTCAAAGGAAGCATAGTCCCACTGCTTCATAAAAGCCTCAGCTCGATGTGCTTTTCGTGAGCAGCAAGCTTGCAGGACAGGTTGATATTCATATTCAGGAAAAAAGTCTGCCATGCGCTTGTAGCCATTCGTATGTATTCGGCCCATCAGCCCGGTGCCGATTAGTCCGATTCGTATTTTTTTCTTATTGCTCATTTTGATTAAATTTTAAAATTTCAAAATTGAAAGGTTTGAAAATTATGTGGGAAGGTTGGAAACACTTCGATATTCAGCATTTGAACGTTGAAGAGTTGAAAGGATGGCCTTGAGATTTTAAAGATTTTTCCAGATTCAAGAATCTCGTACTTCGTAAATCGTATTTCAAAAATCATAAATCAGCTATCTAAAATCTTAACTCACTCCTTCCATCCATGTGCATCTCGTACACTGATCAGGGCAGCCAGGACATCATTCCAGGTTTGCTGATTGTTCATGACATCATTTGGGAACATGCAACCATCCCAACAGATATGCTTCATAGCTTTGGTTAAGTTTCCATTTTCATCTCGCAGCCAATAGCCGGCATCATGTGCGATGTCCAAAACGCCATTTGGATCGGTGGCTTGACAATGTCGACCAGTCTTGTCGTGTGAACCTGAACCGAAAACGGAACCGTCATTCTGTGCGACATGAAAGTCAATCGTCCAAGGGCGAAGCGCATCTGTCACTATTCTCAATGCTGCTTTCACAGTCTCACGGTCATTCAAATCTGCATCCTTGGGAAGAATTCTATGCTCTGGGGCATTGTATCCCATGGTATACAAAAAGGTATGGGACATGTCAGCCTGGAAACCGATGTTCGGTCGATCGACCATTTCTAAGGTCTCGACCATATGCTTCCAGCTGTGCATGGCTCCCCAGCAGATTTCCCCTTCTGCGGCTAGTTTTTCGCCAAAATCAGCCGCCACATCGCAGGCTAGCTGGAAGGTTTCCACAATTTGTTTGGTGTTTCCTTTGGGATCCTTTGCCCAGTCAGATACACCAGCAGCAGAGTCAATTCGTACCACCCCATAAGGTCTCACTCCGAGATCTTTTAGCTTTTGACCAAATTCACACGATTTTCGAACCATCTCTACAAAAGTCTTCCGCTGATCCGCAGTTCCCATGGCAGAACCTGCCCAAATAGGAGCGACCAGTGATCCTACATTCAAATTGTATTTGGAGACTTTATCAGCGAGTTTTTTGGCTTCATCTGGATTATTCAAATCAAAATGTGGCTCTAGCAAGCCTACATCGATCCCATCAAATTTTACCCCGTTTACCTCAGCGGCAGCAGTCATTTCAAGCAAGGAATCAAATGGGATTATAGGTTCGGAATCAGCACCTTTACCGACCAATCCCGGCCAAGTGGCATTGTGTAGTTTTGGAAAGTTGTTCATGGTTTTATGGGTCTAAATTGTAAAGTTTAAAGGTTGAAAAGTTGGAAGGTTTAGCCAACTTCATTATTCATTATTCAATATTCATCATTTGACATTTGGAATTTCAACTGTTGTAATTGTTGTTGTATCTATCATGGCTACCGTTGTAACTCACTTCTTCAAAAGTGATTGGACATCCCAAAATGTTGTAAATCCTAAATCGTATATCTGAAATCTTAAACCACTTTCAAGTCAGGGTTTTTCGGTCCAAAGTGCTTAAGCATTACGATTGGATCCGTTTTGGAGAGATTTGTGATTTTAACTCCCGCCTTTGAAGCAGACTCAGATACGAAATACTCGTCATGCGTGAGTTGACCAAATCGAATTAGCGATGGAGTTTCAATATCCCATGCTCCCATTGTGCCATGCCCCTGCATCATGATCATGCCGTAGGCCGCATTATCCGTGATAGTCACAGTCTGACCAGGGAATACTGTCAATTCCTTTGCGGAGTAGTCGTGTGATCGATAGCAAATCCAGGCATCGTGATATCCTGCAGCATACATTTTTTCCACAGATTCAACTGGTTTTGGTTCCATGT
>CAWUWQ010000003.1:0-7867 GCA_963926065.1 uncultured Algoriphagus sp. | reverse complement strand
TGCTCGATTTCATAGAATGTTCTGGAAACCTTCAAGTCCTTGACCGAAAGAGAAATTGAAAATGCGCCAAGTTTTATAGGAGTTAAGATTTATGTTTTTAGCTATAAGTTTTTATTAACCGATACGAAATTCAAATTTTCCTACTTCCAAACCTCCAGACCTCCCGCTTCCAAACCCCCTACTTCCTCAACGTCTCCAAATAGCTCACCAAGTCCACCAACTCAGTTTCACTGAGTGGGAATTTTGGCATAAGCGATTCATTCAATTGAGTGACTGATTCGATAGCTGAAAGCTTGTAGATCGTTTGTTCTCCACTACCTACGAGTTTCACGATCAGATCAATTTCGGTTTTGGAATTGACGATACATTGAATTTCCTTTCCGTCTTTGAATTTCACTAGCTGAGTTTCGTAGCCAAAGCCCATCCCTTCGGATGGATTCAAGATTGAATTGTATAGCGCTTCTTTGGATAGCTTATCTCCAATCAAGGTTAATCCAGGACCGAAGTCAATTCCTTCATTTCCGATTTTATGACAAGCCAAGCAATATCCCTGTGCAATGGTTTTCCCTTTTTCTATACTTCCCGATTTGCTCAGGAGGGAAGCAACATTTACTTCTGGTCCAGCATTGTTTCCGAATTTGGCAGTGGCTGCTGCCCGGATTTCTGAGTTCCAAGTGGACATCAATAGCTTCTGCGCAATAGGCATCATATCAGCTGGAATCTCATTTTTGTTTTCCATTTCCCAGAGGTATCCTTCAGAATTGTAGCCTTTCATGGCTTGGGCAGCGGTCTCCCGAATAGCAAGGCTTCGCTTGGTATCCATAAAGACAGTTGCTAAGCTTTTGGCCATATCGACGTTGTCCACGGTTCCAAATTTCTCAATAGCTTGGATCGCTTTAGGTTCATCCGAATTGGAAAAATAGAATGGCATTTCAGCTGCTCCATAGAGTCCAATGTAAGTTTTGGCAGCAGTCTGGGAAATGTTTTGGTCGGGAGAAACCATCACGAGATCGAGTAATCGGGCTTTTTGTTCTTTTAATCCATATTTGCTGACAATCTCTAAGAAATCTTGATCGTCCCTGATGTCACCTGCTTTTTGCGAAGCCAAAGTTAAAATCTCCCGATCTGGAGACCCAGAATCGAATGCCAACTGACGAAGGGCTATAATTTGCTCTTCCGGAGAACTCGTTTTAAGTAGGGATTTCAAAACCAGATTTTTTGCTTCTTTGTCTTGAAAATCCAGCGCTCGGTAGTATCGTAAATTTGCTGGGGACTTTTTCTCTTGAATCAATTTGCCCAAAAGTGTGGCGGTATTCGTGCTTCTTGAACGCCAAACTAAGTCGGTAGCTTCTTGACTTTCGGTCCAGCCTGTCCCTGCTTTTTCTAAATAATTTGGCAAGTAACTATCCCAAAAGCCTTCAGCCGCAATACCAAGTGCCTCCAAATACCAGCGATCTCCAGCCTGATAGTTTTCAGCTAATTTTTCCCAAACGGCAGGCATTTCGATATAGCGAATCGCTAAAGCTACTTCTCTTCTGACTTGCGGAGATTCGTCATTGGCTAAAGGCAGGAGAAAATCTTCACGATTGGTTTTGTTGATTCGGGAAGCTCTGACAGCAGCTACCCGGATGTCTTGATTTTCATCTTTGGCCGCGGCTGCAATATATTCTTGTCCATTTGGAAGCTTTGTTAGTAGCCAAAAAGCGCGTGCTTTCATTCTAGCATCCTCGCCTTCATAAAGCTCTTTCAAGGCTGTTTCAGCTTTGGCTCCCATTTCCTTTAAAGCCATAAATGCTTTGAAGTGAGTCGCACGATTTGGGTTTTGAAGTAATTTGATCAAAGATTCAACGCTGGAATAATCCGGCTTTTCCATTTTATACTTCACGCCTTTTGGAGCCAGTCGATAGACACGACCTTTGTCCAGATCACCCATGGCATGTCCTCCCACTCCTGGATCATACCAATCGGAAACGAATATTGATCCATCCGGCGCCACGGTCACATCGGAAGGTCTAAACCAATTGTCCCGCTTATTCCCATCCATGAGGTTGATGATCTCAGCAGTGAATCCTGAATTAGATTCTTTTACAGGGTAAGCTCGGATAATATTCGGTCCAGCATCGGCATGGATTACCTGATTTTGATACTCTTTTGGTAAAAGCTTTCCTTCATACACCAAGATTCCAGTAGGGGAGCCTGCATAAGTTTGCAATAGATTTGGCACTACGCCTGGATCATTCAGGTGCCAATGTCGAAGGGGAATGGAGTCTTCCATGTTGATTCTTCGAGTCCGCCAATCGGTTCGGGTCATTTCGTCTTTGAAACCATAATTCCCATAATCCATGACGTAATTAATTCTAGTGCCTCGATTACCATCATCATCGTTATCTGATTGCCACATTCGCCCGTAGCTATCTACTGCGACTTCATAGTTGTTTCGGAAGTTCCAGCCGAGGATTTCTACGTTGGTATGATCTGGATCCATTCTGAAAACCATTCCTTCCTGATAGGTTGGAGTTTCATTGGTAATCGGTCTACCGATCGGATCAATAATTGGATTCCCTTGTGCATCACGTAGTCCCTCACCTGCATTTCCATAGTTAAAATATAATTTGCCGTCAGGCGCAAAAGTGACTGCATGCATTCCATGATCATGCTGCTCGCCACCTACCCCAGAGAAAAGTATCTCTTTCTTTTCAGGAACATCATCTCCATCCGCATCAGTAAATACATAGACATAAGGACTGACCGATACATAGACTTTATCACCCAAGACGGCAATTCCTAACGCAGCATTGATGTCATTTCCTTGGTAGAAAACTTTCGAAGTATCGGCTACACCATCCCCATCGGTGTCTTCCATGATCAGGATTCGATCGCCCTCGGTTTTGGTAGGATTTCGTGGATTCAGTTTGGTACGGTAGTTATAAGCTTCGGCGATCCAGACTCGACCTCGATCATCCACATCCATATTCGTAGGATTAGTCATCATGGGTTCGGATGCAAAAAGTGTCAGTTCCAATCGCTCATCTGGTACCTCGATACCATCCACGGCAAACTCCACAGAGCGCTTTTGTTCATCGCTGAGTTGTGCGTATTCTTCGTCAGTCAGTTTGGGCTTGGATTCGGTGCAGGCAAAAAGTGCACTTGCTAGTATAGCAGCAACAATGAATTGAGATTTCATAAAGGAATAGGTTTTTGGGTTTGAGCTTTAGGTGTTTACCTGAATACCAAAATATTCCTTTCTAAGAGAATTAGCAAGGGAAAATAAAAATGGCTTTTTTTAATCCCCTTGCCCCCTTTGGGAAGGGGATTTAGACCCGAGTAGAAATGAAGTATTAACTACGAAGGAAATTTTTTTATAAAATAGATCATTGCACTTTCTCGATTCTAAGATTGAGGATCTGAGAATGCGATTCCCCCTTGTCAAGGGGGTTTAGGGAGATTTCTCTACTATTCCTGAATCGGAAAAACCGAACGGTCGATTCCCGGAATCACGTTCAATGCATTTTTATAATACACTTTCCGAAGCACGGAATCCGGAAGTCCTAAACCATACATTTTCCAATTTGCATGACGCTTTCTGTAGTAATCAAAATACTCATCCTCGGTTTCCAAGACTCTAAAATAGGTGTAATACTCTTCCATCTTGTATGTGTCTTTTCCAAAAAGAATTCGATCCTGATAGGCGATAAAAAAAGCTCTTGCTGCTTTTGGCTGTCGACCTAACTCTGCCAAAACGGCTCCGATCTCCGTATACATATTTGGAAATTCATCCATAAGTTCACCGAGCTTCTTCAGGTCATTTCCGTACCATCCCAAATGTGCATTGATGAATTTGGTATTGGGATGCTTTCTAAAAACGGCATGCTGCTCCGCCATAACCGAATCAAAGGAGGGAAGATTCTCGGGATTTCGATAGCGACCGGGGTATTGTTTCAGCTCTAACCAACGCTCATTGAACTTGTCTTTTGGCTTCCAAAAAGAATTTGGTTCTCCGGAATGAATCAGTACTGGGATACCGAGTTCACCACATTTGGCCCAGATCGGATCGAGGCGAGGGTCATTGACAGGGATACGATTCCCATTATTATCTTGTTCACTCAGCCCAAGTTCTTTGTATACTTTCAGGCCTTTTACCCCTTGCTTCACGCCTTCCTCCAACATCAACAAAGGCTCTTCTGGCCATCCTGAATCGTCGAGATTTTCAAAATTTAGATTCAAAAATACCGCAAATCGTTCGGGGTAATTTTCAGCTACATTGTCTAAAGACCATTCTAGGATCTTACCGCGAAAGCCACTCAGATTGACCATGACTCCCATGTTCAGGGAATCCATTTCCATGACCAGATCTTCCAAATCTTGGATAGGCATGATCCATTGGTGATTGTGAACATCGATAAAAGGGAATTTTGATCGAGTGAGAGTATGCTCGGGTACGACTAAGGTCGAGACTGGATCGTATTCTTCCACATCCATTACATTGAGTCGATATTGAATCAATCCGATCAACCCATAGGTGATCCCAAGAAAAATAAGTACTCCTATTGGTAGGAGTACCCATTTTTTTGCTGAAAAGGCCATTTAAATAAATTAGTTTACGCTAATTGGAACTGCCACCAAGGTGGTATCCCAAGCGATATTCATTAGGATTTCGGAACCAGACTCCTCAAAATTGATCGTAAATAGCTCTACTTCAATTGGGTTTGAGGACACTGGTACATTTACTTTTACTACATCCTTGGTGTAGTCAGGTTCTTGAACTCCCAAGAAAACCCCCAATTCTGAATTGAGTGTAATTTCGAATGAAGTTGCACCAGGTACTGCAAACATCCGGTAGGTTCCTGCTGCTACTGCTTGGCCTGCAAAATTGACGTCTTTGCTGAACGTGATTTCGGTCGCTGCATTGGCACCTAATCTCCAATAAGTACCGTAAGGTTGTAAAGCACCTGAAGCCTCATCTCCAAAGATTACTCTTCCTTTTTTGGAAGGTTGGGAGTAGTTCACCGTGATATCCAATCCCTGTGCGGAGAAATTTGTGGTGGTAGGAGGGCTTGCAGGAAATAAAATTCCGTAACCAAAGAAAGCGATTATAGCCAAAAATATGACTCCGATTCCAATTCCGATTTTCTTAAGCATAGTATTAAGGTTTGTGAATTAATGTGGTTTATGTTTATAAAAGTAGGAAAAAACTTTTGCTCCTTATTGGTTTTACGCTGCAAGATGAATTTAAGACTTCGAGCTGGATATCCTAGGCCTTATGTGCCATGTTAGAGGCTGGGAAGCAGGATTTGGAATAAGATATTTGGGATATAGTTTTGCGAAATTGTCCCCGTACAAAAACGAAATGTAATAGTACCAATCTCCTATTGTCGAACCTCTTAATCGCTATTTTATGCGATTGTCAGACATCCAAATCGCACATATCCTAAGTAGTGTGCTACTCTATTTTACTTCATTTACTCTTTCTGGAATTGCCTTCGCCCGAAGTTCAATAAATTTATTTGGTCCATCAGGAGTTTTTATCAATTCAAACGAATCATAAAGCTCACCAATTGCCGTGTAGGACTCGAAAAGTAATTTGTCTCCGGTAATAGTAATCACTTGAAAGAGTTGTGTGTTACCACCACTCCGCTCTTTTTGTGCGCCAAATTCGTCCCAACCTCCTCCGACTTCATACATCTTACCTCCGCTGACGGAAACCACATAGACAGTGCCTGTTTGATCCCTCAAGTTTACTCCGTCAAGAAGATTTTCACCAGGCGACACCCGGCCTCTTGCATAGCTGTGATCATGGCCCTGTAGTGCCAAATCCACTTTATATTTGTCAAAAATAGGCTTCCATATTTCTCTGATTTTAGGATTGTCACGACCGGAAGAAGCGGAATACATTGGATGGTGATAGGTGAGGATAATCCACTTTTTAGTGGTTTTGGAGAGTAGGCTATCTAACCACTCTGCTTGACGTTCAAGTTCTATATTTGAGTTTAGAGAGATGATCCTTGCATCTTGGTAATCCACAAAATAGGTAGTTTCTTCCAGCCCTTTTGGACCATTTTCCGGCAGATTAAATTGAGGTTTCCACTGTACTGAGAGGCTTCTGTTTTTCGCGGCCTCCTCGGAAGATGATTTTGGTTGGTACTCATGGTTTCCAGGAGTGGGCATAGAAGGGATCATGCTATGGATAAATCCACCCGCAGTAAACCATTCGTGCCATTGTTGTTCTCTATGAGCATTGTTGACCAAGTCGCCTGCATGAATAAGGAATTTGGCGTCAGGAGCGGTTTTAAATCCTTCTCGAATCAGCCGCGACCAAAGTTCGAGAATGTAATTTTGGGCATCACCTACATAGAGAAAGGAGAATTTTTCATTTAGGTCCACAGAGGCTGTGGTGAACTGAAACCACTCGCTCCAGCGCTCACTGTCTCCCACTCGATAAGCATAAGTAGTAGTAGGCTTTAGATTTTTTAGGGAAATCGAATGATAAATAGATTTTAATTTGTGTTCCTCTATTTCAGGACTATTAAATGCTGTTGAGGTTGCAGACAGTCTAAATGCATTTAGGATGAACCTAGGGTCGGCAGAGGCTTCGGTATACTCAATTACTCCTGATTTTATCTTAGCGGATGTTCTCCAAGTGATATTTACAGCGTGCGCTGGATCCTCACTGATATTTAGAATTATCCGATCGGGATATACTGTAGGATTGCTCCAATCAAAATCAAATTTAGGTTCTCGGTAGGGTTTGACATCCTGAGCATAACCCGAATTGCTAATTATTGAAATTGCGAGAAAGGAAAAGACAAAGAATCGTAGGCTCATTTCGTAGAGGATTTGGGTTCGAATATCAAAATAGAATTTATCTACGCCTTTCTCAAGCAAATTTCTCCCAAACCTAAAAAATTTAAATAAGCTAACATTTGGATAATGATTCGGTCAACGGGGAATAATAAACGCTGAATTTTTTTTGAGTCTTTTTTTACCAAAGTCACAAAGATTTTACGGATCGAACAGTAGTCTTCAATAGCTATGGTTCAAGTTTTCATACTTGGGTCTTCAATTTTATTCTGATAACTCAGCGTTGAATCCGATTTTATTTTCCTTGCCGTAATGATTTCCTAGTTCAAGGGTGTTTTTTAAGTGACTCCCAGTGCCGCCGAGTTTCCTCGAGCAGAATTAAAATCATTTAGACATTAAGAATCAAAACCGGTAATTATAGCTTATTCCTCAAAACAAACTGTGAATTCTGTTCTTTTGCCAACCTCGCTATTTACTTTGATTTTGGCACCGATACTTTGGGCAAAATCACGAGAAAGCATAAATCCAATACCAGTCCCGCTTTCTCCCTCTGTACCAGAGGTAGTATATTGAATCGGCCCATAGAGGTGTTCAATTTGTCCTTCAGTCATTCCAATTCCGGTATCTTCTACGATCAGGCAATCGGCTGCGGCTAATAATTTAATCTGTCCACCTTTTGGAGTGAATTTAATTGCATTTTTCAGGATATTACTTGAGCTGTTCGCGCTAATGGAAAGCTACAAGTTTAGAAGTATGAGATAATTGAACAACTTCACAGCGTCATCTTGAACTCCTTAAAAAATGGGTACGAAAATCGGAAAAATGACCACAAACTAAAAAAGATTGAACTTACCTCTCACTTTTTACAGAGGAGGTAAATTTCAACCGGAGATTTCTGAAAATTTTCAGATCAATTGAGAGGAATGGGTTTTAAGATTTTAACCTCTTTTCAACCAAGATTTCCCTTTATTTTTTGAATAGAATGAACCGTTATCGGTAGCAGCTAGGAGTTCTTTTCCACCATCTTCTAGATTGTTAAAACTACCTGGGCCTGCTGGATTCCCCATAT
>CAWUWQ010000002.1:0-10144 GCA_963926065.1 uncultured Algoriphagus sp. | reverse complement strand
TTGCATGAAAGCACCACTCCTACTATGTTCTTTCCAATATCATGAACGTCACCTTTGACAGTCGCCAAGACGATTTTTTTAAGCGATGAGGCAGTTTCACCTTCTCCCGGCAAAGGCATGAAAGGCTCCAAATAAGCCACTGCTTTTTTCATCACACGAGCAGATTTCACTACTTGCGGCAAAAACATTTTCCCTTCTCCAAAAAGATCTCCCACCACATTCATTCCATCCATTAGAGGTCCCTCGATGACATGTAACGGATTTTGAAATTCTAGTCTAGCTACTTCAGTATCTTCGATGATGTAATCTAAAATCCCTTTTACCAAAGCATGCTCAATACGCTTTGCTACAGGATCTGATCGCCAAGCTTCATTAGCAACTTCTTTCTTTCCTGATGACTTTACCGTTTCAGCAAAATCCAAAAGTCGCTCGGTAGCATCCTCCTTTCTGTCGAAAAGCACGTCCTCTACTCGTTCCAACAGATCCTTTGGAATATCATCATAAATTTCCAGCATAGTAGGATTTACTATCCCCATATCCATCCCGTGACGAATTGCATGATACAGAAATGCAGCATGCATCGCCTCACGAACAGGGTTATTTCCCCTAAAAGAAAAACTCACGTTACTTACCCCGCCAGAGATTTTTGCACCTGGAAGGTTTTCTTTGATCCATTTGGTCGCCAAAAAGAAATCCAATGCATTTTTCTTATGCTCATCCATCCCTGTAGCAACTGGGAAAATATTTGGATCGAAAATTATATCCTGCGGATTGAATTTCACCACGTCCACTAGTGTTCGATAGCATCTTTCACAGATTTCAATTCTACGCTCGTAGGTATCTGCTTGTCCTTTTTCATCAAAAGCCATCACTACTACTGCAGCTCCAAATTTCTTAATAGTCTTCGCTTGGAGGATAAACTCCTCAGCTCCATTTTTTAAAGAAATAGAGTTTACGATCCCTTTACCCTGCACACATTTCAAACCTGCCACAATAATGCTCCATTTTGAGCTGTCGATCATGATTGGAATACGGCTGATTTCTGGTTCGGAAGCAATGAGGTTCAAAAATTTGACCATTGCAAATTCTCCATCCAGCATTCCCTCATCCATACAAACGTCCAGAACCTGCGCTCCACCACGTACTTGATCTAAGGCCACTTCGAGCGCTTCGTCGTAATTGCCATTCAAAATTAGTCTGGCGAATTTCTTCGAGCCTGTGATATTAGTCCGCTCACCAATATTTACAAAATTCAATTCTGGTGTAAAAATCAAAGGCTCTAAGCCTGATAATTTTAGGAAGTTTCGTGTGTCCAACATCTTAATCCAATAATTCTTCAACTTCTTTTTCTATTCTTCTTGGCTTGAAACCAGCGGCCATGTGTGCTAAGGCTGCTATATGCTCAGGAGTCGTACCGCAGCATCCTCCTAAAATATTTAGCATTCCCTCCTTAAGAAAATCCCGGACTTGGTCCGCCATTTCATTAGCACCCTGATCATATTGTCCAAATTCATTTGGCAACCCGGCATTCGGATAAGCGCTAACGAAAAACGGGGCTTTTGAGGCCAATACCTTCAAATACGGACGAAGCTCTTTTGCACCAAGTGCACAATTCAATCCAACTGACAGTAAAGGAACATGTGACACCGATATTAGGAATGCCTCGGTAGTTTGGCCTGAGAGAGTTCTTCCAGAAGCATCTGTAATCGTACCTGAAATCATAATTGGAATACCTCCTTCTCTTGGGTCAAGTGGAATTCCTCTTATCTCATAAACTTCTTGAATAGCATAAAGTGCTGCTTTTGCATTGAGCGTATCAAAAATAGTCTCAACAAGAATTATGTCTACTCCACCATCTAATAGCCCATTTACCTGCTCGCCATACGCTTCTGCAAGCTGATCAAAGGTAATTGCCCGATAGCCCGGGTCATTCACATCCGGTGAAAGTGAAGCAGTTCGGTTTGTTGGCCCTACAGCTCCAGCAACGAATCGAGGTTGATCAGGATTTTTTAGGGTAAATTCTTCCGCTACCTCTCGAGCTATTTTGGCAGATTCAAAGTTGATAGCATAGGCTAAATGGCTGAGCTTGTAATCTTCCTGCGCGATAGTAGTTCCCGAAAAAGTATTTGTCTCAATGATATCCGCACCTGCTTTGAGGTATTCTCGGTGAATATCCTTGATTATAGCCGGGCGACTTAATGAAAGTAGGTCATTGTTCCCCTTTAAAGATTTGGGGTGATCTTTTAATTCTGCTGTTCTAAAATCTTCTTCCTCAAGCTTATACCGCTGAATCATTGTGCCCATAGCACCATCTAGGATTAGGATTTTTTTTGAAAGTTGTTTAAGAAGGAGTTCTGTTCTGTTTTGCATAGTTCTTTTTTCAAAAAGCTTATCGAGCAAAACACGGATAAAAGTACTAGTACTTATCCGCTCATCTGTTTCCGAATATTATGGAATGGGAGTTAGCACCTTTTAATTAGGTTGCTAAGACGTCATAGGGCCCTTCCCTCAGTCTTTCTCGATAAGCAATTCAAAGTTAATAGCATTTTACTAAAAAAACAGTCATTTGACCGAATTGAAAGCTGAGTTTTGTAATATTTCTTAAATATTCTACAATCTATGGTCTAATTCCAATTCCGAAAGAAAGATATGGGCCAGCCATAAAATCTACCATATCAAATTCCCCCAAGCGATAATTCCCTATTGGCATTTCATATCCGGCAGACGCAGAAAAAATTAAATTAAATAGATTACGATTAGTTACCGGAAGGCTATACTCAGCAAAAACTTCAGGCTTGATCATCAACCCTGAATTTCTCAGATATCCATCAAAGTCTCTTTGCTCAAAAAGCTCTGGGAAATCAGGTTTCACTTTGGAATCAAGTGTATATCGAATATTTCCAAATCCAAGTCCAGCTAAAGCTCCCAGTCCAAAGTTCCTAAACTGGAAAAACTTGTAACCCCCGTTTGCATAGACACGAAGGCTATTCAAACTTTGATCCATTGTAGAGTTGGCATTACCAGAAAGGGCTAGATTATAAACCTCAGCCCCGTAAAGAAACTTTTCAGTATTACCAAGGATTCGCAATCCCCAGTTGGATGGAGTTCCCGAAAGAGGCTCATAACCAGCTTCGGTTAGTTGCTCATTGAGCCTAGTCGCATCAGTAAAATGAATCCCTTTGATCAAATAAATTCCAATACCTGCATCTTTATAGAAAAAATTCCGGTCAGGAAGTGAAAGCCCTGCTCCTATCCTAAAAAATGCTCCACTTTGAGTATTGTCAAAAGAAATTCCAGCCATATTCCATTTACCCTCGAATGGACTAAAGGAATAGCCTAATTTGCTGATGACCTGAACCGCTTCCAATCTTCCCGGTAGGTCAAAATCAAAACTAAGCTGAAAGCCAATCTCGGTTAGAAAATTCCCAAAATTCTGAGTTCCTTTTTGGATATCATGCGCTCTTAAAATGAATCCTTTTTGGGGTTGAGCCAAAAAGGATTGAAGATTATTCGGACTATCTGTTGGAAGCATTTGAAAATTCAAAAAACCAACCCCTATGGACATGTAGTGAATTAGCTGAAATTTGGACTCTTCTGTAAATGAATAGCCAATGTTCAATAAGGCTCTAGAAGTCCTGTAGCTTAGCTTATAATCATCAAAAGTGCTTTGCCTTCCTTGGTTATGGTACAACTCTAACCCAAGAACAAAATCGTTGACCCTTGCTTGATATCCTATTCCATAGGTTCGATAGCGATTTCTCAATCCTGATAGTCCACGGTCAGCAAGTAACTGATCAAATTGATTGAGCTTAGCACCTGAGCTACCGGTCAATACATAAAAACTCGATCGATTGGTAATGAGTCGCTGAGCCGACGCAATGCTAAAAGTCAGAAATAAGATTCCTGATAAAACTAACCGAGTAAAAAACTGCATCGCGTAAATAGGTTTGAAGCATTCTGGATTTCTCTATTCACCTAGGCAAAATTGATGCTAAATCGAGAAATTAAGAAGATTTTGTCTGGAGGTATTGGGTCAATTTCTCATAGAGTCCTTCAGGAGTAAATGGTTTGGGCACAAAATCATTTATGCCAATCTCCTCCATTTCGCCTTTGATCTCTTGGAATGAGGAAGCTGTCAAAACTAAGATCGGAGTATTTCTTTTTGTTTTATCAGGATTTTTTCGAATTGATCTTGCTACAGAAAAACCATCTAGAACAGGCATTTGAAGATCTAATAATACCAATGAGTAGTTTTCTTTTTCAAACTCATCCAATGCCTCCTGACCATCAGAAGCTACAGTAAGCTTTCCGACATTCCACTTAGTTAGAAACTTCTTAATTAAGATTTGGTTGATAGCGTTATCCTCAGCTACCAAAATAGATGCTTTTTCAAGCGACTTTGGTAGATTACTCGATTCACCGATATAAGAATTTTGACCCTCTTCCACGAATTCAAATTTTATAGTAAACTCAAAAGTACTTCCTTCATTTTGAATAGATGTTACTATTATTTCACCACCATGGATTTCAACCAATCTTTTGACTATCGCAAGTCCTAAGCCCGTTCCTCCATATTTCCGTGTAGTGGCAGAGGATGCTTGAGTGAATGCTTCAAAGATGGTCTCCAACTTTTGCTCGGGAATTCCTATTCCACTATCCTCAAATGCAAAATGGATAAAGCAAAACAAACCTTCTGTTTTCTCAAGCTGAAGACTTATCCTTACAAATCCCCTCTCGGTAAATTTAATAGCATTAGAAACCAAATTATTTACAATCTGACCGATTCGGACGGAATCTCCGATTAATTGATTTGGTATTCCACCATCAATTTCCGCACTTATTTTCAAAGCTCTCTCATTAGCCTGAAAACTATGTGAGTGCACAATTCTATTGATCAAATTTCTTAAGTCAAAAGGCACTGATTCCAATTCAAGTTTACCTGAATCAATCTTGTTATAGTCAAGAATATCATTGATTAAACCCATTAAACTCTCTGCGGAAAATTGTAAAGTCCGTAAGTTTTCCAATTGATCTGGTCGAGGATTTTCTTCAATTAGTAAATGTGAATGACCAATAACCGCATTCCTTGGGGTTCTAATTTCATGACTCATCACAGAAAGAAATTGAGATTTTGCAATAGAGGCCTGTTCGGCACGCTCCTTAGCCACCAAAAGCTCTAATTGTGCTTCCTTAAGTCTTGAAATGTCTCTGGCAATCCCAGTATAATATCGCTTTGAATCTTGCTTTCGTTCCACCATTCTCCCATTGGAATTAAAAACTTTATAGCCACCGCCCTTATGACGAAGTCTAAATTCCAAAAATTGATTCTCAGCTAAGAAATCATTGGTTGAAGAAACCATCAACTGAAATATATTAAGATCATCAGAATGAATGTATTCAAAAATACTATGCCCCAACACCTCTTCAGCAGTGTAGCCAAGAAATTGAGAAACATTAGGAGAAAGATAATACAAATCAAAAGTTTCGGTTAGCGAAAATATGATTTCTGTGGATTCTTCTACAAGCGTTCGATATTTTTCTTCTGATTGTAGGAGATTCGATTTAGCTTCATGCTCTTCATGGACATCACGAATAATTGACAAAGCAAATTCGACGACATCCTTTTCAATTATAGGTCTGATTGTCTGGTGATAACACCTACCCTTAAAAAAGAACTCCGACTCCACAATTTCTCTATTCTCATACACTCGATCTAACAACAAGTTAAGCTCATCTAGATTGCTAATCGTAATTTCGCTTAGCAATTTACCCTCAAAGGACTCGCGGCTGAGGTTCCACATTTCAAAATTGGTACCTTCTGCCAGAATGTATCGACGAGATTTGTCTAATAGAAAAACATTAGTTCCCGGAATATTTGAGGCAAGCACACGGTATTGTTTATCCCGCTCTTGATTGAAAATCTCAAGATTTTTCCGATCAGTAATATCTTGAAATAAGCCCTCGTGGAATAATATTTTACCTGAGGCATCAAATACATCACGTGTTTTATCTTCGACCCAAGCATACGATCCATTCTTCGTTTTAACTCGATATTCTCCAGAAAAAGAAGATATTCCTTGAGAATCTCCAGATACGTCAAGCGCATTTTTGATTCTTTCCACATCCTCTGGATGTAGTAATTCAAAGAATGAAACTTTACCCTTAACCAACTCATTAGCTGAAAAACCAAATTGATTGATGTTTTCAGAAATGTAATTGATTCTATAATTTCGAGAAGGGTTTATCCTAAAAAGAACTGCTGGGCTATTTTCTACAATTAATTTAATTCGTTTTGCGAGCTTCTGACTTTCATGTTTTTCAGTGAGATCTCTTAAAATAAAGGAGTAGCCGATCTTTTCTCCTGTTCCAGAGGTGAATGGTTGAAATGAAATTTCAAAAGGACTTGAATTTGTATATTTAGTTTTAATAATCACCTCTTTCTTTTCACTTTGGCCCACGTCCATGGATTGGGTTATTGATTTAAGATTTTCTTCATTCTGGAATTTTACATTTACCAGATTTTCAAAAGGCCCTGTAAAGCCCGCAGCAGTCTCAGGACAGCAAAGTTGAATAGCGGCCTCGTTCAAATAGATGACCATGAGCTCATTATTTGTTACCAAGATTGGATCAGTTACTTGAGCCAGTATCTGAGATTGAAGTTTCAGATAATCATCCGCTGCTCGCTTATGGGTAATGTCAGTGCAAAACCCAAAAACCTCCAATCCTTGAGTTAGGAAGTCCTTTCTGGCTTCGATCTCATAACTGACATAAATCGGATGCTGGTCTTGATTGAGAATAATAAATTCGCCTGAAGAATTTGATTGGGCTTCAATTGCTTTTTTTAAATTCTTTACAAAAATATTCCTGGTTTCTCGTTCAATCTTTTTGATCAAAAAAGTATATTCCTCAACAGCAGGTAGATCTCCCAATCCAAATAAATTAGATAAGCCTCCAGAAATGAAGAACATTTTTTTGGAAGTGCTGTATTTCCACGACCCTGATTTAGCTAAGATTTCGGTACTAGCCAGCAGCTGCTCGTTCCGCTCAATTTTTTTGGATAGTTGGCTGACACGATATGCTCCACCCAGAATATCTCCGAGTTGCCTGAATACTTGAAGTTCCTTTTCTTTAAACTGTAGGATTCCGCTTTGGACAGCGATAATCCCCAATAGTTTTGAACCTGAAATCATCGGAACAAAAACGAACGAATTTCCCTCGTCAACCAAAAGTTTCACTTGTCCAATTGCCAATTCTTTTTCAAACTCTTTAGCCCTTCCAAGAATCTGAAAATCTATATTCATACTCACTTCTGTACCTTTAGAGGTCCAGTTAGACAGCAAGTCATAGTTCTTACTATCCTTATTAAACAAATAAATTTGGGATTTAAAGGCATTAAAAAAAGCTCCAAGACGTTCCAATAATTGCTTGAAAATTATTTCAATATTCAATATTGAGGCGTTTATTAAAGGTCCAGAGATTTGATTGATCAAATTCTCGATTTCAAATCGTCGTTTAAGCGATAGATCAGTAAGTACGTAATCAGTAATATCTCTGGCACTGAAAATGATCCCTTTGATTTGAGGATGATTGAGAAGATTTTTACCGAAACTTTCTATGTAAACCTGGGTCCCATCAGGCTTATTGATCCAAAAATCGATGTTTACTTCATTATTTGATTCAAAAAGATTTTTGAAATTGCCTTTAACTAACTGAATAACCCCAGTATCAATGAAATCCCTGTAATTTTTTCCAAGGATTAATTCTACTTGAAACCCTAATTTATCTGCAACTGAGGAGCTTATAAATTTGTAAAAACCCCGCTCATCCAAAATAGCAATTAGGTCGTGACTGTTCTTCAAAATACTTTGCATGTATTTCAACTCATCCCCAAGATTAACCTCAACATCTATCAAAAAATCTGGCTCACTCCTTTTAGTTAGAAACTTAACTTTTCTCCCCTTTACAATTAAAAATCGTTGATTGTAGCTGGAAAGTAAATTGACAAAACACCATTCATACTGATGGCTATCACCTAATTTATCTTTAATTGATTTAATAAAATGACCTTTTGGTTTTTCTCCATTTTCAAAAAAAAGATCAAGAGCATTACCGATTTTTTCATTTGAGAAAAAATCCCTCCATAAATCCGAATCTTTTTCAAAGTTTTCTAAAAAATAGGTATTGCAAAAGATAATATCTTCGTAATCAATAAGAAACAGCGGCTCCTGTAATTCATCGAAGAAATTTGAAATGTCAAATTGACTTAATTCACTCATAATATTTCCATATCTAAATTAAAGCAAATCCTGCTATTAAATAGAAAACTAAAGCTGTAAAAACCCCATCTCATTTCAAAGATTTTTTGATCATAAATTGTAATGAATTAACTATAATTATATAATTAAGTTAACAAAACAGTCTAATTGTCCGTGTAAGATTGAGAAAGTTAAATTTAACCAACAAAACAATGATCGTAACCACCACAAACAATTTAGAAGGATATCGAGTCGATGACTATTTAGGGATAGTATCGGGTGAAACAATTATAGGGGCAAACGTATTTAAAGACTTTTTTGCAAGTATCACTGACATCGTCGGCGGTAGATCCACTGCCTATGAGCGTGTGCTTCGGGAAGCAAAGTCCACCGCAATGTCAGAAATGGAAATGCAAGCGAGGTCTTTTGGAGCCAACGCGATTATTGGAATAGACTTAGACTACGAGACAATCCGAGATGGAATGCTGATGGTTACTGCCTCCGGCACAGCAGTTAAAATCACAAAATTATAAATCAAAAAAGCCCTGAATATCAGGGCTTTTTTAGTAATTCTAAAACTTTTAGGGAACTCGTCTTCTTACAATAATGATCCTTTATAATAACTAAGGGTGCGGATTTACACATATCCATACATTTAGTTCTGATTAGCTTAAATCGCCCTTTGAATGGTATTTGACTGGTTGCATTCTTTAATTCTTTGCAAATGTTTTTAGCTCCCGATTTTTTACAGTCAGACCCAGCACATACAAAAATCAATTCTCTATTTATCTGCATTACATTCCTGAAACATTTTGCATCATTAATCCACAAATATAGGCCCCATAAGTCCCTACAGCATACCCTAGAACCGCAAGTAATACTCCCACAGGTGCCAAAGAAGAGTCAAAAGCTGATGCAACAATAGGTGCTGAGGCAGCCCCTCCCACGTTTGCCTGAGACCCAACAGCTACATAAAAGAACGGTGCTTTGATAATATAAGCCACAATCAACATAACCAAAATGTGTACGATCATCCAGACAATCCCTACCAAAAATAAAACAGGACTATCGAATATTGCACCCAAATCCATCTGCATCCCGATAGTTGCTACTAATACATAAAGAAGGACACTACCCAATCTGGATGCTCCAGCTCCTTCTAAATTACGTGCTCGCGTAAACGATAATGCTAACCCAATAGTGGTAGCGATCACTACAATCCAGAAAAAAGAAGAATTCAAAGAGTATTGGGCAAGCTCAGGATAATTGACATCAATATACGGAGCAAGGATATCTGCTATAAAAGTTGCCAATCCAGTGACTCCAAAACCTACACCAAGGATAATCATAGTATCAGATAGGGTTGGAATTTTCATAATTCCCTTTCTAAAATCAGCAATTTTATCTCTCAATTCATAAATTGCAGAACTGTCGGCTTTAAAAAATCGATCAATTTTTTCGGGTTTTGCAGCCCAATAAAGCAAGACTGCCGTCCAAAGGTTTGCGACCAATACATCCACAGCAATCATTTGACTGAATAAGGTAGAGCTAGGCTCAAAGACTTTAAGCATTGCCGTTTGATTAGCACCACCGCCAATCCAAGAACCAGCAATCGTAGATAATCCTCTCCATACCTCATTAGGTCCATTTCCCCCAAGAAGTTCTGGATAAAAATAGCCCACTGTAAACAAGGCCACTGGCCCACCTATCATAATCCCAAATGAACCAGCTAAAAACATGGTAAGAGCTTTCGGGCCTAGCTTCAAAATCCCTTTGATATCAATACTAATCGTGAATAAAACCAAGGAAGCAGGGAGCAGGTACCTGCTGGCTACGCCATAAAGTTTAGAAGTGTCTCCGGAGATCCATCCAAAAGAATTAAATAAAGC
>CAWUWQ010000001.1:0-5371 GCA_963926065.1 uncultured Algoriphagus sp. | reverse complement strand
TCGATTGTACTCTAATTGCTTAACCAAAATTAAAAGATACTTGAGAATGTCTTCCAAAGAGTTAATTTCAAATATGTTGAAAATACTTAACTCCTGATCTGTAAATGCTGCTGAGTACATATTTCCATCAAAAACATAGATCAGAATTTCCTGCCCTATCAGATTGAAACGCTCTTTGAATAAATAAGAGAGGAAAGAAACTGAACCGTGGTGAAAACTAAGTTCTGAAAATCTAGCGCTTAGAGTTCTAAACAACTTTCCGGAAATACCAGAAAGAACTTGCAGGTTGTTACTATCCAGCGCTGTATTGAAGTAGAAAGGATTATCTAGTGTTTTTCCTGCGAATTCTAAATAGATCGCTTCCTTTCCAGGTTGATAAAGCACACCCGGAACGAGCGCAAAATAAGGCGAATGAAGATAGATTTTGGCAGGAATATCAGCCCGAAGAAGTGGATCTGATAGGATGAGTTTTTCTAAACTATCTGAATTTAGCGAATGATAGGAATGAATACAGATCGTATTTTCATTCTCATCTTTTGTAAAAATCTGGATAGAATTAGGATATAAAAAAAGTGACAGATAAGATGCATTCTGCAAATCAAATCTGTCACTTTTATAAACTTTAAGCTTGTTTTCCAAAATTTTGGTACTTATTTCCAATTACCTTCAGTCGAAGCATCAGTTCTTGAACCAACCTTTAAAGCCTTTTCATTATTATTTAACTTTCTAGTTGGATTAATCGGAGCAGGGTCTCTGATTTCGAATACGCTTACATCGTATTGATTTCGCTCAACCTTATCTGCGAAGAATTCAAACATTTTTCCACCAGAGCCAGGTACAACAGCAAGCGCTTCCAAATTGAAATCTGGATACTTTCGCTCATTGAACAAGGAGTCAACCACATTTACAGATCCGAGGGTATCGAATTCAACAGTGATCTCTTCTTTTCCGTATTCTAGAAGCTTCGTCGTTTCGGTTCGTTGAACAAGCCAAATCTTACCTTCTGTGATGAATTTCTTTAAATCATTCCAATTTCCAGCATATTCTCCGTTGGAAGCTTGGTAGGCCAATTCAGCATCTCGTAGCATTTGGAGCTTCTCGATGATTGCAGCTTCGATAAGCGCAATTTTTTTCTCGTCTTCAACCACATTATCTACACCCTTCCAAAGAAGGTATCCAAGACCTATGGCTACTACGAAGAACACTAAGGATAGTACTTTTGGTAAATTCATTTTGCTAAAATTTTTAAATCTGGGTAAGGTTGAAGGTTTTTAAAACGTGCTATTTTAGAGATTTATTTTCAAAATTAAAATATCCTCGCAATAATACTAGGTCCTTTAAGGATTTAATTCCCCAAAAGATTTGATGAAGGGCTTCTTTGGGCAATAATTGGAGTTCATTTATGTCCATCCAGCGGATTTCAGCCAATATTTGATTGTTTAAAAATAATTCAGGGTCAGTTCCAAGAATTAACTGCCCTCCTGTTTTTTGCACTGAAAAGAAATGCTCCATCCCATGAAGAGGCGGATCAAGATATTCATGGACAAATAAGTAGTTTTCGACTAATACTTCCAAACCTGTCTCTTCAGAAAATTCTCGAATTAGATTTTTTCTAGCATTTTGCCCAAAGATCATTCCTCCTCCAGGCACCGACCAAAGCACATTCCCATTTCCCATGAGATGCTTCACCATTAGAATTTTTTCATGTTGAATTAAAATCCCATTTACTCTAACCCGAAGCTGATTTCCAAACTTTGATTCGATTTCCTTGCTGATATTGTCCTTTGCCATTTACATTCGTACTATGTCCAAAGATAAGGAGCATTCCTTCAAGCCCTCACATTTGCTTACTGCTAATTTTCCCTTTTCGCCATCTTCTGGTCAGGCTGAATTTTTTAGAAAAATGGATCAGTACCTGCTTTTACCAGCTGAGTCCAAACCCACTTTTGTACTTCGGGGATATGCAGGTACAGGAAAGACTTCTGTGATCTCTGCTTTGGTCAAGTCTCTTCCCAAATTATCCATGCGCTCACTTCTGCTGGCTCCGACTGGTCGCGCTGCTAAAGTGATGAGTAATTATAGTGGCAGGCCTGCTTATACCATTCACAAAATTATCTATAAGCCAAAAGGGGAGGATGGATCCTTGAGTGGAGGGTTTATCCTTCAAAAAAATTACTACAAGGACACCGTATTTATTATCGATGAATCTTCCATGCTGGCTGATGATGGCGGAATGTCTGGTAATCTGTTAGGGGATTTAATCACATTTGTTTTTTATGGTACTGGTAATCGTTTGATTTTGGTTGGGGATACTGCCCAGCTTCCCCCTATCGGAAGTGATTATAGTCCGGCACTGGAAGCCGGCTATTTATTAAGGCACTTTAGGTTGGAAGCTGATCATATAGAGCTCACAGAAGTGATGCGTCAAAAATTGGAATCTGGAATTTTATTCAATGCCACCAATCTGCGGGATCAGTTGAAGAATGAAAAACCTACTATTCAGATTGCTACCAAAAGCTTTTCGGATATCTTCAAAATGACTGGAGAGCGACTCGAAGATGGCTTGCGCTATGCCTATGATAAATATGGCACAGAGAATACTACGATTATCACGCGCTCTAATAAAGCTGCCGTTCAGTACAATCAGTACATCCGGCGAGTAATTCATTTCTTTGAAGATGAAATCAGCTCTGGTGATTTATTGATGATTGTGAAAAACAATTATACCTACATGGCAGAATCAGATCGAGTGAATTTCTTGGCGAATGGAGATATGGCTGAGGTGATGAAAATTAGAAATTTTGAAGAGTTTTATGGATTTCGGTTTGCAACACTTGAACTGAGACTTCTAGACTATCCAGATGAGCCAAATTTTGAAGCCAAAGTGATTTTGGACACACTTCATTCCCCAAGCCCTTCGCTGACCAGAGATCAATACAGAGATCTTTATCGGCAGGTTTCGGAGGATTATGAAGATGTGGCTAGCAAAGTAGAGCGTAAGGAACTGATCAAAAAAGACCCCTTCCTAAATGCACTTCAGATCAAATTTGCCTATGCTTTGACTTGTCACAAAGCTCAGGGGGGTCAGTGGAAAGCAGTTTTTGTGGATCAGGGATATTTACCCGAAGATAAAGTGGACCGTGATTTTACCCGATGGCTTTATACCGCAATTACTCGTGCTACAGAAGAATTGTATTTGGTAAACTTTGACCAGACCTTTTTCTTCAAGAACAAAAGTGAAGGAGATTTTAACTGAATTTAGGAAATGGAAATCTATCAGGAATGGATATTTGGCACTATTTTTTCTACTTTAGTATCTTCAACTGCGTATCTTTATGTGTTGAATTCAAATAGTATTTAAGACTTAAACAGTATAAAATCATGAAAAAATTAAGCGTTTTATTTACACTAGTTGCTTTAGTCTTTGCATTTCAGGCAAATGCACAGGAGTCAGGTGCGACAATCATATTTAAGGAAAACTCTATCAATTTTGGGGATATTACTCAAGGAGATAAAGTATCTCATACTTTCACATTCACTAATTCTGGAAATTCGCCATTGATCATCTCGAATGTTGCAGTGACTTGTGGATGTACTGCCACTAATTGGCCAAAAGAACCAATCGCACCAGGTAAAACTTCAGAGATTTCGGTTTCTTTTAACTCCGCAGGGAAAATGGGAGCACAGAACTCAGTTATTAGGATTTATTCCAATGCCTCTGAGCCGATCGAGAAAGTATCACTGATCTCCAATGTATTGCCAAAGACAAACTAATAGAATTAATCGAATGGATTAAATGAACCTCGAATGCGATTCGGGGTTTTTTTATGAATAATTATCGATCAGAACTTTATCTACCGATCTTAGTGTTGCCACCTAGTTACTATGAAAAAAACACAACGAATGCCTAAGGAAAAGCGAGTTACTATGAGCTCGGTTTTTAAAACAATTATTTGGCCAAGGAGAAAGCATCTTTTTTTAGGCTTATTCCTCATCATTATAAGCCGACTAGCCAGTTTGGTGCTTCCTGGAGCCTCAAAAATCCTGATTGATGAAGTTATTCCAAGTAATGATCTCGACAAGCTTAAATGGCTTATTATTGTTGTTGTAGGAGCTATAGTAGTACAGTCTGTGACTTCTTATGCCTTGACGCAAATCTTAAGTGTGGAGGCTCAAAATCTAATTTCCAAACTCCGATCGCAAGTGCAAGCCCATATCATTAAGTTGCCGATACGGTTTTTTGATAATACCAAGACTGGGGAGCTGGTTTCCAGAATTATGACTGACGTAGAAGGAGTTAGGAATTTGGTGGGCACTGGTTTTGCACAGATGATTGGAGGGATTTTGACAGCCATAATTTCATTATTTCTTCTGATCAGTATTAGCCCAATGATGACGATTTATGTGCTTGCTCCAGTTGTTATTTTCGGATTGGTTTCTTTGAAAGCTTTTGGAAAAATCAGACCTATCTTCCGTGAGCGCGGTAAGATCAATGCGCAGGTGACCGGAAGATTAACCGAAACTTTAGGGGGAATCCGAGTGATCAAAGGCTTTAATGCAGAAGCGCAAGAGATCCGGACTTTTGCAAAAGGGGTTGATGAGCTTTTTCAAAATGTAAAAGCAAGCTTAACTGCAACGAGTCTGGTCACCTCCGCGGGTGCGCTTTTATTAGGCTTGGCTTCAGCAGGAATCATGGGAATGGGTGGTTATATGATCATGCAAGGGGAGATGACTTTCGGAGATTTTCTTGCTTTTACACTCTACTTAGGTTTTATGATCGCTCCAATCGTCCAGATGTCAAATATTGGATCTCAACTCACCGAGGCTTTTGCCGGACTTGATCGGACCGAAGAAATTATGAATTATCCGTTAGAATCCGATGATCGAAAGCGGACTTTGGCAATCCGAGATTTCAAAGGAGACATCGTTTTTGAAGATGTGGCATTTGCCTATGAAGAGGATAAAGAAGTGATCAAAGGAGTGAGCTTTTCTGCTCCAGCAGGTTCGGTGACTGCTTTGGTGGGAACTTCAGGTTCTGGGAAAACGACTATAGCTGGCCTTGCAGCCACTTTTTTAAGTCCTGATTCCGGAAAAATCACCCTAGATGGTTATGATTTACAGACTATTACTTTGGAATCTTTCCGCGCCAGATTAGGAGTAGTACTTCAGGATGATTTCCTTTTTGAAGGTACGATTCGGGAAAATATCCTTTTTCCAAGACCCGATGCATCTGAAGCCCTACTAGGTCAAGCAGTCCATGGAGCGCATGTTCAAGAGTTTACCGACCGATTTGAGGATGGTTTAGATACGTTAATCGGCGAAAGAGGGGTGAAGCTGTCCGGCGGGCAACGACAGCGTATCGCTATCGCTA